>SFHY01000152.1 GCA_004556255.1 Lactobacillus delbrueckii | reverse complement strand
CACTTCTTCCTCAGTCAGGTATTCTGCTTCAGTGAAGAAGATCTTGCTCAAGTCAACGATTTGCTTGGTGTAGGACATTTGGTTGGCGTACATGTTCACCAATTGTCTTACCCATTCCATCTTGCCTGGAGCCGGGTTAGCTTCAACCAGGCCAGCTTCTTGCAGGTTGTGCAGGGCCAGGTCCAAAAGTTCGTCTCTGTCAGCAGTCTTCATGTACTGGTTGTTGACCCAGTCCAGCTTCTTTTGGTCAAAGGCAGCTGGGGACTTGGACAGACGGGCCGGGTCAAATTGCTTGATGAATTCGCGCTTGGAGAAGATTTCGCTTTCGCCAACCGGTGACCAGCCCAGCAAAGTGATGAAGTTGAACATGGCTTCTGGCAGGAAACCAAGTTCTCTGTATTGTTCGATGAACTGCAGGACTGATTCGTCACGCTTGGACAGCTTCTTGCCAGTAGCGGAGTTGATGATCAAAGTCATGTGGCCAAAAACAGGAGCTTCCCAGCCCAAAGCTTCGTAAACGCAAAGCTGCTTTGGCGTGTTAGAGATGTGGTCATCGCCCCGGAGCACGTGGCTGATTTCCATCAAGTGGTCGTCGATAACGACGGCAAAGTTGTAAGTTGGCATCCCGTCGCGCTTTTGGATGACGAAGTCACCGCCGATAGTGTCGGATTCAAAGCTCAGGTGGCCCTTAACGATGTCGTCCCATTCGTAAGTCACGCCTTCTGGAATGTGAATGCGGACAACTGGCTTCAAGCCCTTGGCCCGGGCTTCGTCTTGCGCCTGCTTGATTTCGTCAGCAGTCATGCCTTCGTATTCGTAGACATAGTGCGGAGCAATCCCCATGGCCCGCTGTTCTTCACGCTGGGCTTCCAGTTCTTCTTCAGTTTCAAAGGAGTAGTAAGCCTTGCCTTCTTCAAGCAGCTGGTCGATGTACTTTTGGTAGATGTCCTTTCTTTCGGACTGCTTGTAAGGGCCGTAGTCCCCGCCTACGTCCGGACCTTCATCCCAGTCGATCCCCAGCCAGTGCAGGTTTTCGATTTGAGATTCAGCCCCGCCTTCAACGTTTCTGGCGGTGTCAGTGTCTTCGATTCTCAGAACCAAAGTCCCCTTGTTGTGACGTGCAAACAGATAGTTAAACAGAGCAGTACGCGCGTTACCAATGTGCAGGTGGCCAGTTGGTGACGGAGCGTATCTCACGCGGATTTTCTTATTAGCCAAAATTATGCCTCTTTCTTACTATTCTTCAACTTATTAAGTTTACTAGCAATAAGGAAAAAATTCAATCTTTACCGGCAAATCGGGCTCTGCCGGCATGTAAAAATGCCCGCCAAAGGCAGGCATTTATCATTTAATCTGATTTGCTTATTTCTTGGCTTCAACGCCCTTCTTGAAGACGAAGTATTCCGCTGCCCACAAGATGGCCACGTAGACAATCTCAGCCAGCATGTAGAGCCAGCTGATGACCGGCAAGCCCAGGTCGGTCTGGGACGTGTGCAGGCCAGTATTGTCAATGACAAAGTTGAAGTCAAAGCCGGAATTTGAAACCATGCCGATGACCGCGCCCAAGATGCTGCTGCTGCCCCAGGACAAGAGAGCCAGCAGGGCCAGCAGGATAACTGCCTTGGCCAACTTGCTCGTTCTCCCCTTCAAAGGCAGGAAGTCCCCCAAGACACTGGCTGATTCAGTGATGAGCAGCCAGAAGCAGATGCCGTCGATAAAGAGGATCAGGGCAAACAAGGCCATGTAAAGGCCCCAGCTGATGATGCTGGAGACGTAAGGCTGGAAAGTCGCCACTGCTTGCGAATCAATCCGCATCTCCCCGCCAAAAACAAATGGCAGCAGGATAATTACGAAGATCAAAAGGTTAGCTAAGGCAAAGATAACCGAGGTCACAAGCCCGGTCAGCACGTTGGCCGTCAAGAAGCTTCCAGCCGTTACCGGCACTTGCCGCCAGGTCTGGGACCGGTTGACCCGGTAGGCCGCCATGATCACGTCAATTTGATACCAAATGCCCACGCAGAAGATCACCATCGCGCTAATCCCAATGCCAACTCCGGCTGATTCGCTGCCAAAACCGTATCTGATACCAAAGTACAAGCTGATCAAGAGGATAACAATTGCCTCGATGCCCAGGCTGAGCCAGGTCGTCCGGCTCTTTTCCTTGAACATAGCCGCAAAAATCTGCTTAAAACCGATCATTACTCTTCCCCCTCGTAAAATCCTTCATACCACTCTTCGATGCTTTCGTGTTCAGCCCGGATTTCTTCAGCACTGCGCTGCTCTAAGACTGAATGCTTCTTGATCAAAACGACCTCATCGATCACCGGGGCGATTTCGTCTAAGACGTGGTCGCTGATGACCAGGGTCGCCTCTTCCGGCTTCCAAAGCAGCATGGACTTGATAATCTTCTTCCGGCTCATGGCGTCAACTCCGCTGAAAGGTTCGTCCAGCAGGTAGAGCTTGGCCTTGCGGGAGAAGACCAGGGCGATGATCAATTTTTCTTTCATCCCCTTGGACAGGCTGCCCAGTCTTTCATCTTCATTCAAGTTCATGAATTCCAGAATGTCAGCAAACTGCTTGTCGTCAAAGTCCGGGTAGACCAGGCGGTAAAAGTCAGCGACATCCTTGATCTTTCTGGAATCGCGGAAGGCGGACAGGCTGTCGGTCATGGCAATGTACTGCTTGCGGCGGTCTTCGTCTGCTTCCCCGCAAACCTCCACGCCGCCCTTGTACTGCTTGGCCAGGCCTGCGATCACCCGCATCAAGCTGGTCTTGCCGGCCCCGTTGGCCCCGACTAAGGCCACGATCTTACCGGCCTCCAAAGTCAAGTTGACTCTCTCCAAAATCGTCTTTAAATTCTTGTGGTAGCTTAAATCCTTAATCTCCAAAGCCTTCATGCTATTCCTCCCTTGTGTCATCTAAGTAGCTGGCCAATAGTCCAGTCAGGCTTTCCCTTTCGACTCCGAGTTTCTCCATCCGGCTGACGAAAGCCGCCAGCTCCTGCTTCAGCAGTTTGCTCTTCATTTCCTCCAGGCGGCCTTCATCGGTCGTAAGGAAGTTACCTTCGCCGCGCTTGGTAAAAATATATCCCTTGGCCGTCATTTCTCTAAGTGCCCGCTGGACTGTATTGGCGTTGACCGTCAATTCAAGTGCCAGGGCTCTGACTGAAGGCAGCTTCTCGCCAGCCTGCAGCTTGCCCTGGGCGATCTGCAAGTAGATATAGTCTTCAATCTGCAAGTAGATCGGCAGGTTGTCTTTGAATTTCATTTGCACGCCCCTTCGCTGTACTAGCTATCTAATACACTGTTAGTGTATAACGGATCGGCCCTTTCGTCAAGGTAAAAACAGATAAAAAGCAAAATTTTGTCCCTTTATCTTTGGCCTAGTTCTTTCCTAGTACTTTTTACTTACTTTTCTTCCTTTAAATAATCAGCCAATTCTGCTTCAATTTTATTTCCAAAATTGTAATATTCACAAGGTTCATGATGTAT
>SFHY01000151.1 GCA_004556255.1 Lactobacillus delbrueckii | reverse complement strand
GAGATTGATGAGAAGACCTTGGCGCAGATTGCCTCCACTACTGAGGGCAACTACTTTCGCGCTACGAGTAATTCCAAGTTGAAGGAGGTCTATGAGGAGATTGATAAGCTGGAAAAGACCAAACTTAACGTGAAGGAATTCAGTAAACGCGAAGAGGCATATCGAGGTTTTGCATTGACCGCCTTCTTTTGTTTTTTGCTAGAGTTACTGTTACGTAACTCCATCTTGAGAAAGATACCTTGATGTTTATCTATTCAGCTTATCTGTTGCTTGCTATTGTTAAAAAGATTAGGCAGAGACTGGAGGAAAGAAATGCCGACTGAAAAAGAAAAAATGCTGGCTGGCCAGGTCTATAATCCTGGTCAAGACAAAGAACTGGTGACGGAACTGACGACCTGCAAGGCCAAGTGCCTCCGCTATAACCAATTGCCGGCTGGAGCGGAAAAGAAGGAACTCTTAAAGGAAATCCTGGGCCAAAGCGGGGAAAACTGCCACATCGAACCCAACTTCTGGTGCGACTATGGCTGGAATATTAAAGTAGGCGACAACTTCTACGCCAACCATAATTTGACCGTCCTGGATGCTGGGGGAGTGACCTTTGGTGATAATGTCTTCATCGGCCCTGACTGCGGCTTCTACACCTCCGGCCACCCGTTGGACGCGGAAAGAAGAAATACCGGCCTGGAATATGCTTACCCGATTACTGTTGGCAACAATGTCTGGATTGGCGGAGGAGTCCGGGTGGTGCCTGGCATCACAATCGGTGACAATTCCGTCATCGGCGCCGGCGGCGTCGTCATAAAAGACATCCCGGCCAACTCCGTGGCCGCTGGCAACCCTTGCCGGGTTATTCGGGAAATCACTGAAGATGATAAAAACAGTGATCTAAATTGGAAGAAGTAAGAGACAGTAAGAAAAGATAAGAAGCAAAACGACTCTTTGAATAAGAGTCGTTTTTTGTTTACTAAAAATATTTTTGGTAAAGCATCTTGATTTGTTTAGTAAACAAGTCTATACTGTAAGCGTAAACAAGTTAACACAGCTAAAGGAGAAAATCATGAAGAAAAAGCTTGTCTCACGCTTGTCGTACGCGGCCGGTGCCTTTGGCAACGACGTCTTCTACGCGACTCTGTCAACCTACTTTATCGTCTTCGTCACCACCCACCTCTTTAATGCCGGTGACCACAAGATGATCTTTATCATCACCAACTTGATCGCCGCCATCCGGATCGGCGAAGTCCTAATCGACCCCTTGATCGGTAACGCCATCGACCGGACCGAAAGCCGGTGGGGGAAGTTCAAGCCCTGGGTCGTGGGCGGGGGGATCATCAGCTCATTAGCCCTCCTGGCCCTCTTTACCGACTTCGGCGGACTTAACCAAAGCAATCCTGTTGTTTACTTAGTAATCTTCGGTATTGTTTACTTGATTATGGACATCTTCTACTCATTTAAAGACACTGGCTTCTGGGCCATGATCCCGGCCTTGTCCCTGGACTCCCGGGAAAGAGAGAAGACCTCCACCTTCGCCAGAGTCGGCTCCACCATCGGGGCCAACCTGGTCGGGGTAGTCATCACCCCAATTGTCCTCTTCTTCTCGGCCAGCAAGGCCAACCCCAACGGGGACAAGCAAGGCTGGTTCTTCTTTGCCTTGATCGTTGCCGTGATTGGGATTCTGACCTCAATCGCTGTGGGTCTGGGGACTCATGAAGTCAAGTCAGCCCTCCGGGAGAGCAAGGAAAAAACGACCTTGAAGCAGGTTTTCAAGGTTCTGGGACAAAATGACCAGCTCCTCTGGTTGGCCTTTGCTTACTGGTTCTACGGTTTGGGCGTCAACACTTTGAACGCTCTGCAGCTTTACTACTTCTCTTACATCTTAGGCGATGCTCATGGCTATAGCCTCTTGTACACCATCAACACCTTTGTCGGTTTAATTTCTGTATCCTTCTTCCCGTCACTGGCCAAGAAGTTCAACAGAAAGCGCCTCTTCTACGCCTGCATTGCGACTATGCTTTTAGGGATCGGTGTCTTCTCACTTGCTAGCGGATCCTTAGCCTTGTCATTGGTC
Source organism: Lactobacillus delbrueckii (assembly GCA_004556255.1). GTDB lineage: Bacteria > Bacillota > Bacilli > Lactobacillales > Lactobacillaceae > Lactobacillus > Lactobacillus delbrueckii_B. The sequence continues at coordinate 1,448 of SFHY01000151.1, read as the reverse complement.
GGGGCGGAACTCTTCTTTATTCCGCAGCCTCTGGCCTTCCTGGTCGTTTTGATGATCATCTCTGACGCTGTTGAATACGGCCAGCTGAAGACAGGCCACAGAGACGAAGCCTTGACTCTGTCAGTCCGGCCATTGGTCGACAAGCTGGGCGGGGCCTTGTCCAACTGGTTTGTTTCCTTGATTGCCGTAACTGCCGGCATGACCACTGGGGCAACTGCCTCAACAATTACCGCTCATGGCCAGACGGTCTTCAAGCTTGCTATGTTTGCCTTCCCGGCAGTCATGCTCTTGATTGCCGTTTTGATTTTCGCGAAAAAAGTCCTCTTAACTGAAGAAAAGCACGCGGAAATTGTTGACCAGCTGGAAGCCCAGTTTAGCCAAAGCCATGCCCAAAAGCCGGCGCAAGCTGAGAGCTTTACTTTGGCCAGTCCAATCTCCGGGCAATTAATGAACCTGAACATGGTTGCCGACCCGGTCTTTGCCGGCAAAAAGTTAGGCGACGGCTTTGCCCTGGTGCCAGCAGACGGTAAGGTCTACGCGCCATTTGCCGGCACTGTCCGCCAGCTGGCTAAGACCCGGCACTCGATCGTCCTGGAAAATGAACATGGGGTCTTGGTCTTGATTCATATTGGCCTGGGCACGGTCAAGTTAAACGGGACCGGCTTTGTCAGCTATGTTGAAGAGGGCAGCCAAGTTGAAGCTGGCCAGGAAATCCTGGAATTCTGGGACCCGGTCATCAAGCAGGCCAAGCTGGACGACACGGTAGTCGTGACCGTGATCAACGGTGAGACTTTCGCAAATAGCCAGCTGCTCTTGCCGATCGGCCACAGCGTCAAGGCTTTGGACGATGTATTTAAGTTAGAAGGGAAGAAATAGAAAATGAGTAATAAGCTAATGAAAGAAAAAAGAGTTGACCAGGCAGACCAGGCCTGGCTGACTGACCCAGAAGTCTATGCAGTCAATACAATTCCGCCGCACTCAGATCATGAGTCCTTCCAAAGCCTGGAAGAGCTGGAGGAGGGTAAGTCCAGCCTGGTTCAGTCCCTGGATGGGGACTGGCTAGTCGACTACGCTGAAAATGGCCAGGGGCCAGTCAACTTCTATGAAGAAGGCTTTGACGACAGCAATTTTAAGTCAGTCAAAGTCCCAGGCAACCTGGAGTTGCAAGGCTTTGGCCAGCCACAGTACGTCAACATCCAATACCCTTGGGATGGCAGCGAAGAAATCTTCCCGCCGCAAGTTCCAAGCAAAAATCCAGTTGCCTCTTATGTCAGATACTTCGACTTGGATGAAGCTTTCTGGGACAAGGAAGTCAGCTTGAAGTTCGACGGGGCGGCAACGGCCATCTATGTCTGGCTGAATGGCCACTTCGTTGGCTATGGGGAAGACTCCTTTACTCCAAGCGAGTTTATGGTTACCAAGTTCCTCAAGAAAGAAAATAACCGCCT
>SFHY01000150.1 GCA_004556255.1 Lactobacillus delbrueckii | reverse complement strand
CTCTATCCTTTTTATATTTGCAATCGCATTGAAAATTATTGCCTTTTTACACTTATTCCAAACCCAGCCGCTTGTAGATGTCGTCAACGTGGCGCAGGTGCCAGTGGTAGTCGAAAGCATCGTCAAGATCAGCCTTAGTCAGTTGCTTTTGAATGGTTGGGTCTGCTTCCAAGAGAGGCCGGAATGGAACTTGTTCAGCCCAGCACTTGGCCGTGTATGGCTGGATCAAGTCGTAGGCAGCTTCCCGGCTCATACCACTTTCAACCAGCTTGAGCAGAACACGGCCAGAGTAGATCAAGCCCAAAGTCTTGTCCATGTTCTTCTTCATGGTTTCCGGGAAGACATCCAGGTTGGCCAAGATCTTGCCCATCCGGTTGAGCATGTAGTCAAGACCGATGGTGCTGTCTGGCAGGATTACCCGTTCAGCACCTGAGTGGGAGATGTCTCTTTCGTGCCACAGGGTTACATCTTCGTAGGCAGTTACGACATTGCCGCGGAGAACTCTGGCCATCCCGCAGATGTTTTCAGAACCGATCGGGTTACGCTTGTGCGGCATAGCGGAAGAACCCTTTTGCCCCTTGGCGAAGTGTTCTTCAACTTCGTGGATTTCAGTTCTTTGTAAAGAACGGATTTCCGTCGCAATGTTTTCCAAAGAAGTTGCGACCAGAGCGATGGCGGCAATGTATTCAGCGTGCAGGTCACGTGGCAGGACCTGGGTTGAAATTTCCTGAGCGCGTAAGCCCAGCTTCTTGCAAACATAGGCTTCAACTTCCGGGTCAACTTCAGCGAAAGTCCCGACGGCACCGGAGATCTTGCCGGCTTCCACCCCGCGGGCAGCATGTTCAAAGCGCTCCTGGTTCCGCTTCATTTCTGAGTACCAGCGGGCGAACTTCAAGCCGAAGGTAGTTGGTTCAGCGTGAATGCCGTGGGTGCGGCCCATGCAGACCGTGTCCTTGAATTCAAGGGCACGTTTAGCCAGGATGTCGATGAAGTCCTGGATGTCCTTGCGGAGGATGTCGTTAGCCTGCTTCAGTTGGTAACCCTGGGCAGTGTCAACCACGTCAGTACTGGTCAAACCGTAGTGCACCCACTTCTTTTCCGGCCCCAATGATTCAGAAACGGTCCGGGTGAAGGCGATGACGTCGTGGTGGGTCACGGCTTCAATTTCCTTGATGCGGTCAACGCTGAACTTGGCGTTCTGCTTAATCTTTTCCACGTCTTCTGCCGGAATGTGGCCAAGCTTGGACCAGGCTTCATCAGCAGCGATTTCTACTGCCAGCCAGCATTCATACTTCTTTTCATCTGTCCAAATGGCACCCATTTCTGGTCGGGTATAGCGTTCAATCATTTATTTTCCACCTTAAAAAAATCAACAATAATCTGCTTTTTAATTATACATCCCAAACTTTAGTCTCGGCAATCTCGGCCAAAGTCTTGTCGACATCGTCGGTCAAGATCGTCACGTGCCCCATCTTCCGGTCTCTGCGGACTTCGCCCTTGCCGTAGTCATGGAAGGACCACTGCGGCTTTTCAGCGATCAGCTTTTCCGTGCCGGCCACGTGCTGGCCTAAAACATTGACCATGACGACCGGGCTGAGCAGCTTGATCTTTGGCAAAGGCCAGTTGCAGATGGCCCGGTTGTGGACAGCAAACTGGGAGAAGTTGCAGGCTTCAATTGAGTAATGGCCGGAATTGTGGGGCCGGGGAGCAAGTTCGTTGATGACAATTTTGTCGTCTTTAGTAACGAACATTTCTACGCCTAAGATCCCCTTTAGGTCAATGGCTTCAGCGATCTTAACGGCTTCATCCTGGGCTTCTTTGGCCAAGTCCGGGGAAATCCGGGCCGGGACGATGCTTTCATGCAGGATTTCGCCCTGGTTGATGTTTTCGCTGACCGGGAAGACCGTGACCTGGCCATCAGAGTTGCGGCCAACCATGACGGAGGCTTCCATACGGAAGTCGACAAATTTTTCCAAAATGCAGTCACCGCAAGCTAAGACATCAGCAGTTTTGTCCAAGTCGGCAACTTCCTTTAAAACGACCTGTCCCTTGCCGTCATAGCCGCCTTCACAGGTCTTTAAAACCGCTGGCAGGCCCAAGTCACTGACGGCTTCTTCCAGTTCAGCCCGGTTCTTGACCGCTCTGAACTTAGCCACTTCACAACCGGCACTTTGGATAAAAGTCTTTTCCCGGATCCGGTTGTTGGTCGTGTATAGAAGCTTGGTCCCCTGTGGAATGTAGACCTGATCCTTGACGCTTTCAAGGGCCTTCAAGTCCACGTTCTCAAATTCATAGGTCAAGACGTCGCTGCGTCTGGCCAATTCGTGGATAGCATCGATGTCGCTGTATTCAGCAACGATCTGGTCGTCAGCGGCTTGCGCGGCTGGACAGTCCGGGGTTGGGTCCAGGATGATAACCTTCATCCCGGTTGCCTTGGCGTCAAAGGTCAGCATCTGCCCTAATTGTCCGCCGCCGATAATGCCGATGGTCTGTCCTTGCTTGATCTTAATAGACAAGTTCTGCACTGCTTTCTTTGGCTTGGTCGTGCATTTCCTTGCGGTAGTCCACGATCTTTTGCTGGAGTTCTTTGTCTTCGATGCCTAAGATCTGCATGGCTAAAAGAGCCGCGTTCTTGGCGCCGGCCGGGCCGATGGCAGTCGTCGCTACAGGGATGCCGGCTGGCATTTGGACGATGGAAAGAAGGGAGTCCACCCCGCCTAAAGCGCTGGTCTTGGCCGGGCAGCCAATTACCGGCAAGGGAGTGTTGGCAGCGATCATGCCTGGCAGGTGGGCAGCCCCGCCAGCGCCGGCAATGATTACTTTAGTGCCGTTTTCCGCTGCCTTTTGGGCAAAGGTGAACATTTCTTCCGGCATTCTGTGCGCTGAAATAACCTGCTTGTCGTAGTCAACCCCGAACTTGTCGAGCAGCTTGCAAGCTTCCTGCATATAGCCCCAGTCTGACTTGGAGCCCATTACAACACTGATTCTACTAGTCACGATTATTCCTCCTGTCTGCTTTCCCTTAGGATAACAGAAAACGGTACTTTTTTAAAGAGAAAGATGAACTATTGTCCGTGAACGCGGTTAGATTATTCGCTTTTAATTAAAAAGTCGTAAGAAAAAGACCACCTTTCGGTGATCTTAAATGGCATAAAATCAAACTTCCTTTTCTGCCCGCCAGTAATGATGGCCATAAGGGTCCCGTTCCAAGCGGCCAGTGTCAACCAAGTAGCGGCGCAAAATCGCGTAGTCGTCATAGACTGCCGCCAAAATCTCATTGACTTCCTTTTCAGTATAGTCCCGGCCAAATTCAAAGCGGTCGATTAACGCGTCAAACAAGGCCTCTTTCGCCTTTTGCTTGCGGGGAATGACCTGCAGGCGGCCGTCCTTGAAAAATCCTGTAATCTCCATTTAAATTTCCTCAACTTCCAACTTCTTACTCTGCATGCCAAAAATCGCCAGCAAAAAGATCAGCAAACCGACAGCAGCTAGACTTACCCAGGCAAAGCCGATACCAAAGTGGTCTGACAAAAAGCCGTTAATTGCCAAAA
>SFHY01000149.1 GCA_004556255.1 Lactobacillus delbrueckii | reverse complement strand
GTTAAGCTTCTTAACGCCGAAAGTAGTTGGTGGGAAACTGCCTGCGAGGATAGGAAGCTGCCGCGCGAATCAAGAGTCAGACGGAAGTCTGGCTCTTTTTGTTTTTCTCTCTTTCTTCTTACCAAACAGTCCTATTCTATATTTTTCAAAATAAAAATTAGGGGAAGATTAAAAGAATAGAAATTGCTTTTTAGCCAGAAAATAGCCTACAATAGATTGACAGATAGTTAGCCGCAAAAAACCGCCCAAGTCTTGGACGGTTGCGAATAGTATTTAGATTGTCTAGATTGCCATTTTCAGCTGGGCCGGGCTGAGGATTCTGCCTAAGCGCTCAGCTCCTTCATTGATCTGGCTGAGGCTGGAGCCGGTGAAGTTGACCCGGAGGCCGTTATTCTTGTCCCAGTTAGGATAGAAGCTGGCCGAAGGCACGTAGATGAGGTGCTCTTTTGGCACGGCTTCATTAAGCAAAAGCTGTCTGGTATCAATTTCATCATCCAGTTCAACCCAGAAGAAGAAGCCGCCTTCCGGCTGGCTGATCTTGGCATCAGCTGGCAGGTAAGTCTTTAAGGCTTTAGCCATAGCGTCTAGCTTGACCCGGTAGACCTGCTTCAACTGATCAATATGCTGGTCCAGGTCATTGTCTGCAAGGTAGGCAGCTACGGTACCAGCAGCTAAGTATGGCACTTCCAGGTCAGCTGACAATTTCAGGTTGACCAGCTGTTCCTTGATTTCCGGACCAGCTACCAGCCAGCCTAAACGGAAGGCTGGGGAAAGAATCTTAGAGAAGCTGGACAGGAAAATCACTCTGCCTTCCGTGTCAAAGCTCTTGATGCTTGGCAGGCTTTCCCCATGATAGCGGAGGTCCCGGTAAGGGGTGTCTTCCAAGATGACGAAGTCGTAGCGGTTGGCCAGGTCAACCAGGCGCTGGCGCTTAGCCAGGGACATGGTGATCCCGGTTGGATTGTGGAAGTCTGGTACCGTGTAGAAAAGCTTGATTGCCGGGTGCTCTTTCAGCACCTCTTCAAAGTAGTCCAGGTTGACCCCGTCGTCTTCCAAAGGAATTTCATGGTAGACTGGTTCATAATTGTCAAAAGCAGCCAGGGCCCCGACATAGCTTGGTGCTTCAACGGCCATTTCGTCGCCTGCCCCCAGGAAAAGCTTGGCTACCAGGTCGATCCCTTGTTGGCCGCCAGCCGTCAGCAGGATGTCATCAGCGTTAGCCTTGATTCCCTGCTGCCTTGCCCGGTTTGCCAGGTAGTCGCGCAAGTTGCCCGGCCCCTTAACGTCGTGGTATTGGAAGGAGTGGGCCTGTTCCTGGTCAACGGCCTTCTGGTAAGCAGCTTGCAAAGCCTGGCTTGGGAAGAGGCTTTCGTCCGGGCAGCCGCCCCCAAAAGAGATGTTGTCGGAAAAATTGCTTTCCGGGAAGAGCCCTTGCAGGCGAGATGGATTTTGAGTTTTGATTCTTTTGGCAAAAAGCTTGCTTAACATTTTTCTTTGCTCCTAAATTATATTGTCATTTCTGCGTTGACTATATTATAATTGCTGGAGTAAGAATAATAAAATTCAACTTGTTTAATTTTAAGTGAAATATTTTCATGTTAGGAGGGGGCAAATGCTGCCATTTCCATATCTAGTCTTCCGGACGGTGATCGACCAGGGGACCTTCAACAAGGCTGCCGCAGTCTTGAACGTGACTCCGTCGGCCATCAGCCACTCGGTCAACCAGCTGGAAACCGAATTGGGCTTTCCGGTCTTTGTCAGGTCAAGAAACGGGGTTAAACTGACCCCGGATGGGGAGAAAATCCTTCCCTTGATCCAGGAAATCATCAATGACCAGAGCCGGTTGGAGCAGGTCGCCCAGCAGATCCAGGGCCTGGACACCGGTTTGATCCGGATCGGGGCCTTCTCCTCGGCCTGCATCAACTGGCTGCCGCCTTTAATCCGGAATTTTGCTAAAAATTACCCCCAGGTCAAGATTTCCGTCCGCCAGGCAGGCTTCAGTGAAATTACCCAGGCTGTGAAAAGCGGCCAGCTGGACCTGGGCCTGACCATGCTGCCGGAAAATGAGCAGGGGATCAGCTGTGAGAAAATCCTGGAAGACGAAATCTACTGCATTGCCCCTAAAGACTTCCAGGTCAAAAACGGCCACAGCGTCAGTGAGGAAGACCTGGTCAACTGCAACTTCATCCTCCAGCAAAGTGACTACGACCTGGATACCAAGGCCGCGCTTGACCACTACTCAATTAAGTCAACGGCTATTCGCTTTTCCATCGATGACCAGTCAATCGTGGCCATGGTGGAAGCGGGCCTGGGTCTGGGGATCCTGCCGGCTTTGGCCCTGCAGAAGATGCAGGGGGAAGTCAGAATCCTGCCTTTCAGCACTCCCTTTTACCGGAAGATTGCCCTGGTGACCTCAAACCAGCAGCGGCTGGCTCCTTCAAGCAGGCAGATGATCAAGAACGTGCATGAACTGATCAGACGCCAGTATCCGAGCGGGCGCTTGACGATGGAAGCGGAACACGCATAGAATGCATGCAGTCTGTATAAATAGTATAATGAAATTGTTAAAATCTGTTGTCATCGCCTCTAATCTCTTGCTATAATATACAGAGTAAAAATAAATGAGACTACAAAGCGTTTTGTCACACTCCATGAGATTAATAGGAAGCATGAACTAAAATTTGCATCAGCGATGGGGCAAGCGGGCGCTGAGTAATTTTTATTCAATTTTTTTAGACATAGGAAATAAAGAAGGTATTTTATGAACGGTAAACAACTTGTTGCAGAAGCTTTACAGACGGTTTTGCCTGACTGGTCACTGGAAGACATTGACGTCAAGATTGAACGGCCAAAGGACGAAAAGCTGGGGGATTACGCTTTTCCAACCTTTACTTTAGCCAAGACCATGCGCAAGGCGCCAAACCTGATCGCGGCTGAACTGGCTGAAAAGATCGACCAAGGCAGCTTTGAAAAGGTGGAAGCAGTTGGACCATACATCAACTTCTTCCTGGACAAGAGCCAGACCGGGGCAGCCATCTTGCAGGAAATCCTGGCTGACGCTGAAAACTACGGTGCCCGTGACTTGGGCCACGGCCGGAACGTTTCAACTGAATACTCATCACCTAACATTGCCAAGCCAATGGGGATGGGTCACCTGCGGTCAACCATGATCGGTGAAGCTATTGCCCGCATTCTGGCCAAGGAAGGCTTCAAGCCGATCAGAATCGACTACTTGGGTGACTGGGGTACCCAATTCGGGAAGATGATGGCTGCTTACAAGATGTGGGGCAATGACGCTGACATCGAAAAGGACCCAATCAACACCCTTTTGTCTTACTATGTCCGGATCAACCGGGAAGCTGAAGAACACCCAGAATACGATGAAGACGGCCGGGAATGGTTCTCCAAGCTGGAACACGGCGATGAAGAAGCCAAGCGCTTGTGGAGCTGGTTCAGAGAAGTTTCCCTGGAACGGTTCAAGAAGGTTTATGGCATGCTGGACGTCCACTTCGACTCCTTCACTGGTGAAGCCTTCAGTGCCCAAATGATGGATGAACCGATCAAGATTC
>SFHY01000148.1 GCA_004556255.1 Lactobacillus delbrueckii | reverse complement strand
GTTGGCAGGAGCATGTTAATCGCGGAAACGGCCACCATCCCCAAGACGGCCGTCAATAACTCTCCCTTGTAAAGCCAGACAAAAGTCCAAAGCCGCTTTAAAATCTGCCCCTGTTCTTTGGTCGAAATCGGCTGCTGCCAGACTGACTGGAAGTCTTCATTATTCATCGTCATCTTCACCTACTTTCTGGGCCAGTTCCTGCCGCTGCCACATCCGGGCATACCAGCCCCCCTTGGCCAGCAATTCTTCATGCGTCCCTTTTTCTGCCACCTGCCCGTCCTGCATGACCAAGATTATGTCAGCATCCATCACGCTGCTTAAGCGGTGAGCAGCAATGACGGTGATCTTCTTTTCCCGTTCTTTTTTCAAGTTGGACAGAATTGCCTTCTCTGTTTTGGCGTCAACAGCTGACAAAGCATCGTCCAAAATCAAGATCTCACTGTCATGCAGAAGCGCTCTGGCAATCGACATCCGCTGCTTTTGCCCGCCCGACAGGGAAACTCCGTTTTCCCCGATCATGGTCTCATAGCCATTTGGAAAGGCCAGGATATCGTCGTGAAGAGCGCTCTTTTTAGCCGCCGCTTCGACCTCTTCCTGGCTGGCCTCCGGCTTGGCAAAGGCAATATTGTCTCTGACCGACATGGAGAAAAGGAAGTTGTTTTGGGGAACGTAAGATATTTCTTTTAAGTAGACGTCCAGGGGAATCTGCCGGATGTCGTGGCCGGCAAAAGTGATCCGGCCCTTGTAGTTGTCAAACTCCCGCATCAAAAGCTGGATAATGGTCGTCTTGCCTGACCCGACCCGGCCAACCAGGCCGATCGTCTGCCCGTTTCTCAGGTCAAAGTCCACGGCCCCCAGGGCATTCTTGTCCGGTTCATCCGGGTAGGCAAAACTGGTCACGTGATAGCGCAAGTCCCCGGTCAGCTTTTGCTCCTTGTCCATTGAATCTGAGTCCACGATCAAAGATTTTTCATTGATTAGGCTCATAATCCGGTCGTAGCTGGCGCTCCCCCGCTCAAGAACGTTAAACAGGTAGCCAATGGCAAACATCGGCCAGACCATGGCTCCAATGTAGGAAACAAAGGAAATCAGCTGGCCCAGGCTGATCGCTTTGCTGAGAACCAGCCGGCCACCGTAGATGATGGTAATGATGTAGGTGATCCCGATGATCATGGTAATCATTGGGTCGTAGAGTGAGTCGATCCGGAAGACCTTTTTATTGATATCTACTGTTTCATAGGTCATCTTGTTAAAAGCTGCCGCATCTTCTTTTCCCTGGCCAAAAGTCTTCAAGACCTTGATCCCGGACAAGGATTCTTGAGTCTTGTTGTTCAAGCGAGAAAAGGCCGCCTGCGAATCCATATAGGCGTCATGCAAGCGATCACCCAGGTAGCGGGCACAGAAGGCTAAAAGGGGCAACGGTAGCATGGCAAGCAGGGTCAAGCGCCAGTCTACCAGGATCATCATGGCCAGCAAGGTGGTCCCCCCGGTAAAAATCGCGTCGATCAAAGTCAAGATTCCGTCACCTGCTACGTTCTGCACGGCCTGGACGTCATTGGTCGCCCGGGCCATCAAGTCCCCGGTCCGGTAGCGCTGGAAGAAGGTCCGGTCCATCTGCAGAAAATGCCAGAAGAGCCGGCCGCGGAGTTCTTTTTCCAAAATTGCCGCCCCGCCGTAAATCTGCTGGCGCCAGAAATAGCGGCAAACGTACAGTGTCAAAGCCGCCAGCAAAATTGCCAGAACATAGCTAAAAAATTGCTGCCAGCTGATTTTCCCCGTATCCAGCTGGTCAGCCATCATGCCCAGGATCCGCGGCGGGACCAGGTTGGCTGCCGAAGTCAGGATTAAGGCCGTGATCCCTAAGGCGTAGCGCTTGCGGTGGGCTTTAAAGAACCAGCCCAGCTTGCTGAAAGTATCCATTTTTTCCTCCCTCTTTTATTTCGGTTTTATCTTTTTCTCCTTCTTTTCTAATCCCCCAAGCCCGCAAAAAAGAGCGCCAGGATTCCCCTAGCGCTCTATGGCTGACCAGACTAGTTCTTGGCTGCCTGGTGCTTGATCATGTTCATCACTTGGTTGACCTTCTTGGCTGAAGGCTTCTGGCCCATTTGTGACATCATGGTTTCAACCATTTCCCGGGTAATCGGGGGATTCTTCTTAAAGTAGTTCTTCATGTAAGTCCGGGCACCGTAAAAACCGGCAACCGCACCCAGAAGAGCTGCTAAAATAATCAAGAAAATCGCCAAACCTAAATTCATTATCGCTAAACCTCCATTGGTCTTAATTTGTTATCCGCCTCAGCGGAGATGCATTCGTTAGTCACACAAATACTATCTTACAAAACTTTAGACCATTTTTAAAGGATAAATCTTATCTGAGACCCTTTTCCTTCTGAATTTGCTTGGCTTTCTCCGGCGTAACGTCCTTGCCTTTGTTGTCAACGATCACGAGGCTGTCCAGCTGCTGCTTGAAGCCCGCCCGGAAATTGGCGATAAACTTCTTGTGCAGTTCCTTGCGTTCAGCTTCTTCAGCTTCCGTCAAGCCGCTTTCCTGCTTCTTCTTGTACAATTCATTGATTCTTTGTCTTACTTGATCTGATTCTGCCATAAAATATAGCCACCTTTCTCATGATAAGAATAGTGTACTCGCTTTGTAAAAATAAAAAAAGTTTTAAGCCTAGAACGCCTGTTTGCAAACTTCCCGAATATTTGCTAAAATAAATAATAACCGACAATAAGATTTTTGACGAAGGAAAAATAACTATGGCAACTCACGACTCAAAACAATTAGAAATTCTGCAATACATCTACGATACCGTTGAAAACCGGGGCTTCCCGCCGACGGTCCGGGAAATCTGCGCGGCAGTTGGCCTGTCCTCAACCTCTACTGTCCACGGCCACTTGACCAGACTGGAGCGCAAGGGCTACCTCATCAAGGACGCCACCAAGCCCCGGGCTTTGGAAATCACCCACGCCGGCCTTGACGCCTTGGGCATCAAGCCTAAAGACATTCCGGTCATCGGGGTTGTTACCGCCGGCCAGCCGATCCTGGCTGTCCAGGACGTGGAAGAGTACTTCCCGCTTCCGCCGAACCTGGCCAGTGATGCCGGTGAGCTCTTCATGCTCCGGGTACACGGCACCTCAATGATCAATGCCGGTATCTTGAACGGGGACTATGTCATCGTCCGCAAGCAGACCACGGCCCAGAACGGGGAAATCGTGGTCGCCATGACTGATGACGGTGAAGCAACGGTCAAGCGCTTCTTTAAAGAAGACCTCCACTACCGCCTGCAGCCGGAAAATGATGCCATGGATCCAATTATTTTGGACCATGTGCAAATTTTGGGCAAGGTCGTCGGTCTTTACAGAACAAATATTGATTAAAAAGTGTGCTTGACTCGTGTCTTTAGACATGAGTCAAGCACGCAAAAACGCCCCATTGGGGCGTTTTTTTAGTTTCTATTTCTTCTCTTTCTTTCCAACTCGCCATACTTGCCATTCTGCTGTTTTTTCATGGCTGCCGTGTACTGAGATGCAATGTAATTTTTAACGACTTCTTTGCTCATGTCACCTAAGGTGCTCATAAAATAGCTTGGTGACC
>SFHY01000147.1 GCA_004556255.1 Lactobacillus delbrueckii | reverse complement strand
ATGTCAGCATAGTAGTGCTTAATGAGGTCGTTGGCTTCCATCCGTCTGATACGGTTGGCGACGGCCGGAGAAGACATGAAATTGGCTTCCGCGATATCCTTAACAGAAATACGGGCATTCTCTTCCAGCATTTGTAAAATGCGCCGGTCGGTTTTGTCGATTTTGTATTCAACCATTTCGTTCTCCCACCTATTCAACAGCTGCACTGGGTCTTTTAATCCTTTTATTAGAATTATTATATTCCTACAGGAGCTCAGCGCAAGTTTTTTCTGAAAAAAGAGTTACAACTTGCATCCTGCTCTTAAGCAAAGAAGCTGACGATCAAGGTTAAGATCGGCAGTCCCCCCTGCATCAAGAGGATCTTCGGCTGGCTGGTCACGGCCCCGTAAGCGGCCACCAGGATCATGTAGGCCAAGAGCAGCTGCAAGACGATCTTGCTCAAGGCAAAGGCCGCAATCAAGGTCAAGACAGCCAGCAGGCCGTTGTAGATACCCTGGTTCTTAAACAGTGTATTGACTGATGGCCGGCTCAGTTCTTTCTGGTCCATTTGGAAAACTTCTGCCGTCTTCTTGGAAGTCGTCGCAAAAGTTTCCAAATACATGATATAGAAGAACTCAACTGCCACCAGGCAGGCTAAAACTTGCAAAGCTATTTTCATTTATTAACTCCTCAACTTGTCAAATCAGCCTAAGCTGATAGTGATATTTTACTTAAAACAGAATGATAAAGTCAAACCATATGTTGACTCTTAGTCACAGTCGTTGCCTAAACCTGCGATTTTCCGGGCCGGTATGCCGGCAAAGACCCCATTGGCTGGCAGATCCCGGTCAACCACTGCCCCGGCTTCCACGACCACGTTGTTGCCGATTCTGACCCCGGCTAAAACCGTGACACCCGCTCCCAGGCAGACATCATTGCCGATTTCAACCCCCTTGGCCTGGGCCAGGCGCTGGCGGCGCTGCCTGGTTGACCGGGGGTGGGCGATTGTCGTCAGCAGGCAATTGGGCCCCATGGTCACGTAGTCGCCGATATGGACCTCACCGGCGTCTTCGATGGTCAAGCCCCCAGCGGCCAGAAAGTGGTGGCCAATATAGATATTCGGCCCGTTCAGGCAGCTGAAGCTGGTCCCAAAGCTGGCCTGGTCCCCTAAAGCACCCAGGTGCATCTTCAAGCGCAGGAGCTGGGCTGGCCGGTCCAGGTTGTTGCCCTGCCTGAACTCGTCGTTCCAGATGATTCCCGCTTCCTGGTAGTACTCAACTTCCGGTGCCGTCAGCTGGTAGAAATCACCGGAGCGCATTTTGTCTAGTTCATTCATAGTCTTTTTCCTCGAATTTTTCAAACTAGTTAAATTATAAGCGAAAAGCGTTTGAAAGAAAAAGACCTTGAAAAAATCAGACCATATTCGTGCTGGTCACATAGGCCCGCTGGCCAGGCATCTCCGCTACCAGCTGCAGGCGCAGGCGGCCGGCATAGTCTTTGATCCGGAAACTCTTTTCAATGATTTCACCATCAGCCTGGCTGACCAGCTGCCTTAAAAGGGCACGAAACTCTTCCTTGATGGCTGCCGCGTAATCTTCACCCTTGAGACGGAGGGATTCAGTCCAGCTTTGAGAAGCCTTGTTGGCATAGATAATGTCAAAGTCCCCGCCCTTGTCTAAAAAGACCATGACCGGAACGTTTTCCACCAACTCTTGATAATTGCTCCCGCTGAAGGGATAGAGGGCATTCAAGACATTGACCTGGCCGATCTTCTGGTAAAAGGCATGCTCAGCCAGGCTTTCAAATTCCAGCCCCCGCTCCTTCCGCTTGGCGGTGATCTTGTCTTTTGGCAAAGGCTGGGAGAAGTAGAAGCCCTGGGCCAAAACGCAGCCGATAGAGTGCAGGAAGTCATATTCGTCCTTGGTCTCCACCCCTTCAGAGAGGGTTTCAATCCCCAGCCGCTTGTCCATGTCGATCACGTCCATCAAGATGGTCGGGGTCTTTTCATTGGCCTGGCGGAGAAAGGCCATGTCAATCTTGAGCAGGTCAAAGTCGAAGTTCTGCAGGCTGTTCAAAGAGGAAAAGCCGCTGCCGAAGTCATCCAGCCAGACCTGGTAGCCATCCTCATGGAAGCGGCTGATGTGCTCCTTGATGACAGCTTCAGTGTTGCTGAGCAGGGCTGACTCGGTAATTTCGATCCGGATCTGGGAGCTTTTCACCCCATGCTTGGCTAAAATCGCGTTGACTCTTTCATGCAGGTAGGGAAGCTCCAGGTCATAACGGGACAGGTTGACCGAAACCATCGGGTAGGTCTCGCCTTTTTGCATCGCTTCTTCCAGGTCCTGGCAGACCAGATCCAGGATATGCAGGTCCAGCTTGTGGATCAAATGTCCCCGCTCCAGGACTTCGATAAATTCTCCCGGGTTCAAAAAGCCGTAATTAGGGTCGATCCAACGGGCCAGGGCTTCATAAGTACTGATCTTGCCGCTGAAGGTGTCCACGATCGGCTGGTAGTAGACCTTGATCCAGCCCTCGGCCACTGCTTCGTCGATGTGGCTGAGCAGGTAGTTGGCCAAAGTCAGGTCCGCCTCCATCTTTGGCTCATAGCGGCAGTAATAGTTCCGGTAGTTGCCAACGGCATTGTTGGCCGCGATTCTGGCCCGGTCCATGACAAAAGAAACCTGCTGGTCACTGGCTGAAAGCTGGTAGATCCCGGCTCTGATTGAAACCCCAAAGGCCTCATCGCCAATAATAGCATCATGGATATGCCTAATGGCCTGGTCGGCCCTGTCATCGGGGATCAAGGCGTAGAAGTGGTCAGCAACCGGCCGGACCAGCCAGGGACTGTCTACCTCTTGGACAATCACCTGGGCCAGGCGCTTTAAGAGCTTATCGCCAGCTTTTAAGCCGTGTTCTTTATTAAAAAACTTAAAATTGCTGATGTCGAAGTGGACCAGATCCAGATTTAAACCTGGGTTAGCCTTGATTTCGGCCAATTCATAAGCAACATGGTGACGGAAGGCGGTCACGCTGCACAAATTGGTCACGCTGTCAGCCGAAGCTCCCTTTTCCACGTAAAAGGACTTTTGCAAAAGCCCTGACATGTGGCTGGAAGCGATCTGCATAACCGGGAGGGCCAGACTCATGTCTTTTGGTTCATCCACCCCGACAAAGCCGACCAGGTCGGTTTCAAAGTAAAACGGGCACAAGACCAGACTGTTGATCTCATGGCGGGAAAAGGTCCCGTATAACACAGGATCAGTCTCTTTGAAAGCTGCCATATCGCTGATATAGTAACCAGAATTTTCCCTAAAGGCCCGGGCAAAAGGCGAGCCAAGATCAGCCCGCGGTATGTCTTGCAGGGTCGCCCGTTCAGAAGCAACTTCCGCCGCGCACCATTCATAGGTGTTGTCATAAAGCTGTTTTTCATTCAACTGGAAAATATAGGCCCGGGCAGCCCCTAGCTCTTCACCAATTTCACTGAGGAAAATCATGATCGCGTCACTAGGGTCCCAATCCTGCATGGCCCGGTCCATACAGTGGTTCATCAATCTCACATAGCCCAGCATTTTCTGAGCTTCCAGTGGCGAAAGACCGCTGAAATCAAAATTCCTTTTAAAAGCGCCGTATTTTTC
>SFHY01000146.1 GCA_004556255.1 Lactobacillus delbrueckii | reverse complement strand
ACAGTTCAACTACTGGCTACCAAAAGAGCACTTCCAGCTCAACTGGCACTGGCTACACTACGAGCTACAGCTCATCAGCAAATAACTACGGCTACGGCTCAAACTATAACTACAGCTACAGCGCAAATACTGGCTCAAACACCACTTCCAGCTATAGCGCAAGCACTTCTGCTTCAACTTCCTCTTCATCATCTGAAGAAGCAGCTAAGTCTTGGATCGCAAGCAAGGAAAGCGGCGGCTCATACACTGCCTCAAACGGTAACTACTACGGCAAGTACCAATTGAGCTTGAGCTACTTGAACGGTGACACTTCTGCTGCCAACCAGGAAAAGGTTGCCAACAGCTACGTTCAAAGCCGGTATGGTTCATGGACTGCAGCCAAGGCCTTCTGGCAAGCTAACGGCTGGTACTAATCAGCTGCTGGTCAAAGATGGTTCCTTTCGGAACCGTCTTTTTCTTTGCCTTTTTGCGGAGAAAAAAGCTGCTAAACAAGTTATAATAAAAGGATAGGATAGAATTTGAATTGAGAAACAGAGGTTCAAAGATGAAGAAATTTTTCGTAAGCGCGGCAGCGGCCTTGGCAATCGGGACGACTTTCGCGGCCAGCCAGGTGAAGCCAGTCGAAGCCAGCAGCCGGCAGGCAGTTTTTACCCTGCCTAAGGGCTATACTAAGGCCAACTTGAAGAAGGCCTACTGGTACTCCAACTTGTCAAAGAGCCAGCAGAAGAAGTGGCTGAAAAACAAGAAGAACGCGGCTTGGCTGAAGAAGTGGCGGAAGATTAACGTCAAGGGGATGCAGGCCAATACTTTTGACCAAAGTTCCTGGTCAGAGTCCAGCAAGGACAACAAGACCATTGTCAAATTGACCAATGGCCACTTGAATAGCAGCCAGTCCAAGACCTTAGCTAAGTATTCCCTCCGCTTGATCAATCAGGCCCGGGTTAAAATGGGCCTAAAGAAGTGGAAGTACAGCAAGGGGACCCAGAAGCTGGCTTTGGAAATTTCCAAGGAATACGTGGCAAACAAGAAGACCATCGCTACCGGCCACTATGTGCCAGGGATCGTCCGGGCCACTAACCGGGTCGGCTTGAAATTGCCAGGCAACTACAACTATGTGGAAGACATGGCCGGCTTTAAGGACGGCAGCCAGGTGACCATGACCGCCATGAAGAAGGACATCTACTTCGGCTTGAAGACCATGATGTTTGGCTACCGCTACGCTAACCAGAGCAAGGTCAAGCAGCTGGGCCAGTACACGGAATGGGAGCACGCCGGGGACCTCATGAATACCCAGGGCGGCAAGTATGACGGCGACTGGGACTACTACGGCTTTAACGTTTCCTACACTAACGGCACTTACTCCATGCACTACATCGGGGTGCCATCTCACCTTAAGTGGGCCTACGGCGGCGCCTACTGGGGCAGCTTTAAGGCTTAGGGAAGAATAAGACACACAGAATATCGCAAAAGAAAGGCATGCTTCCATTTGATTTGGAAACATGCCTTTTTAGGCTCTATAATATTTCTTACTGATGGGTGTAAAGTCACACACCCGTCGGTAAGATTTTTTGTTTAAAATAAAAAAAGAGGCACATAGGCCTCGCTATCTCTAACAAGTCACACACCCGTCGGTAAGATTTTTTGTTTAAAATAAAAAAAGAGGCACATAGGCCTCGCTATCTCTAACTTAAAATCATCTACCACAATTTTCCTAAGTATAGAAAGCTGGTTTCTATGAACCCTACTGATAATTATATTGAAAACTTTCTTAATATTAAAGACCCTAGCTTGAATTTCGTAGATTGCTCTCGAACGACCTATAAGGGGAAGAAGGTAATCATGTGCACCGCCATCGCGGAGCTTGACACATGCCCTAATTGTGAATCAGCTGACAGCTTTGTCTATAACGGCTTTAAAGTTGTTTATATCCCCTATATTTCAGCCGATCAAAGTAATCCAGTCATTATCAAAATCAAAAAGCACGGTATTTTTTGCAAAAATTGTGAGGCATACAGCTATCCTTCTACCCAGATCGTTGACAAGTATTGTCACATCTCTAACGCTGTTAAACGTAAAATAATTGTTGGCCTTACTAAAGATCATTCCATGACCAGTATCGCTGAGGAGAATGGTGTATCAGTTGCCACTGTGCAAAGATACTTAGACGACTGTAGCGCTCAATTTATATCCTCGTACGACTCCTTGCCAGAGCACCTTGCCTTTGATGAATTCAGAGGCGTAGGACGAAAGCTGCACTTTATCTGCCAAGATGGTGAAAAACATACCATCGTTGCCATTTTAAAGGATCGCTTCAAGAACACGATTATTAAATACTTTGAGCAGTTTCCAGAAACAGTTAGAAGAACTGTAAAAACGGTAAGCATGGACCTCAACTGCTATTATGGCGATATTGTTAGGCAGATTTTCCCAAACGCTGAGGTTGTCATCGACCGATTCCACATGGTTCAAATGGTAAATAGATCTTTTACAGGTTTTAGAGTTCAAGTTATGAAACAGTTGGATAAAAGATCCAGAGAGTACAAGCTTCTGAAGCGCTATTGGAAGCTGTATCTGAAGAAATACAAGGAGCTGGAAGGAACCCAGCAATTTTACGATAGCTGTCTTAAAGTCCCATATACACAAGCCCAGATTGTCGATGAGGGGCTTAAATGCGATAAGACACTTAGGAACACATATGACTTCATGCAGGATTTCATGTATGCTCTAGCAGACAAAGATACGAAAATGATTGAAGACCTACTTGACCGTAATACTAGTCAGTATTGCGAGCAATTAAGAAAGACCATACGGACCTTCAGAAAGAACAGAAGGGCTGTTATTAATGGCGCTAGAATGTTATTCTCAAACGGTTGTCTAGAGGGCGTTAATCGTAAAATCAAGCAAATTGAACGCACAGCCTATGGCTATTCTAATTTCACTCACCTTTTGAAGAGAATTAGATTGGAATTCAAAAAAGGCACCAAACAGACAAGTTCTGTTTAGTGCCTTTATCAAAATCATATAAAACTCCTTGACAAGCATCAGTAAGATTTGACAAAGAGCCTTATTATTTCATAGTTGCTCTATCTGCTTTCGCTGGCCCCGGCAATCTTGGTCCAGTTCAGCATGAGAGATGAGAGCAGGACTGAGACGGAACTGAAGGCCATGGCCAAAGCCGCCAGTTCCGGACTGAGGCTGACCCCAATAAAGGAAAAGAGGCCGGCAGCAACCGGAATCCCGATCAAATTGTAGATCAAGGCCCAGAAAAGGTTCAGCTTAATCCGCGTGAAGGTCTGCTTGGACAAGTCAAGTGCCCGCAGAACCCCGGTCAAGTTGCTGGTCATCAAGACGATGCCGCCGGCTTCTTTAGCCACGTCAGTCCCGCTGCCCATGGCAATGCCGACATCAGCTAGTGACAGGGCCGGCGCGTCATTGATCCCGTCGCCGACAAAGGCTACTGGCCCTTCTTCTTTCAACTTGGCCAAGCGGTCTGCCTTTTCCCCGGGCAAAAGACCGGCTTCGACCTGGACAATACCTAGCTGCCGGCCGATTTTTTCCGCCAGCTGCTGGTTATCGCCAGTCAGCATGACCGTCTTGATTCCGCGCTTTTTAAGCTCAGCCAAGACAGCTTTAGCTTCTGGACGTGGAGCATCCTGCAGGGCTAAGAGGCCAATGACGGCAGAATCTTTTTGCACATAAACCACCGTCTTGCCGGCTTCCGCCAAGCCTTTTGCCTGCTGGCGCCAAGCTTCTGGGGCGCTAACATAGTCAGCCCGGCCGACCTTGACTAGGTGCCCGGCTACCTTGCCTTCTACCCCTTGGCCTTCTTCAGCTGAAAAATCGCTGACTGGCCAAAGGCGCTGGCCGCCTTCTTTGGCACTATTAACAATGGCCTGAGCCAAGGGATGTTCAGAATTTGCTTCCAGACTGGCCGCCAGGCTGAGGCTTTCTGCCTCTCCCATCTGGTCAACCAGCCGGGGCTGGCCGACAGTCAAAGTACCGGTCTTGTCAAAAACAATGGTCTTAATCTTCGCTGCTGCTTCCAGGATTTCCCCGTCCTTGATCAAGACGCCCATCCGGGCGCTGCGGCCGCTGGCCACCATCAAAGCCGTCGGGGTTGCCAGGCCCAAGGCGCACGGGCAGGCAATCACGATGACGGAAACGGCGTAAAGCATGGCCTGGACCGGCCCTACCGGGCTGAAAACCTGCCAGATGGCAAAGGCCAGGATGCTGGTGATCAATACCGCCGGCACGAAGTAGTTGGCTACCTTGTCAGTCAGTTTTTGAATCGGGGCCCGGGAGTTCTGGGCCTGCTTGACCACTTGGACGATCTGGGCCAGCATGGTCTCTTCCCCGACTTGTTCAGCCACCATCAAAAAGCTGCCGCTGCCGTTGATGGTTGCCCCGATCACCTTGTCACCGGGCTTTTTTGCGACTGGCATGCTCTCCCCAGTCACCATGGCTTCATTGACGCTGCTTTGCCCGGATACAAGCCGGCCGTCAACCGGCACCTTGCCGCCCGGCCGCACTTTGATTATGTCTCCGGTCTTGACCTGGTCCAGGGGGAGCTTGACAAAGTCATCTCCCCGCTTGACTTCAGCTTCACTGGCTTGCAGTTCCAGCAGCTTGTTTAATGAAGCGGCTGCCCGGTCGTGCATCTTTTCTTCCAGGGCATCCCCCAGCAAGACAAAAATCAAGATAAAAGCCGCGCTTTCAAAGTAGACCGGCCGCCCCGTGAAGTAGGCAAAGAGGCTGTAAAAATAAGTCACGCTGGTGCCAATAGCGATCAAGCTGTTCATGTTGGCCTGGTGACGCTTGAAAGCTGCCCAGGCGCTTTGAATGTAGGGACCAGCCGCTACTAGCATGATCAAGCTGGTCGCGATCAGCGAATATGTCTTGATCCCTGGCAGCATGATTCCCCAGATCATGAGCAGCATCTGGGCCAGCATGGGCAGGGCTAAAAACAGGGACAGCCAGAAGCGGCGCCAATTAGTCAATTCCATTATCTAACCACGATCTTTCCATGAAACATGTCCATGCCGCAAGCATAGTCGATTTCCCCGGCCTTGTCAGTCGGGATTTGGACCTTGGCCAGCTTTTCCTTAGTTAAGTCCTTTTCAACGCCCAAAGAAGAAAAGACCACATGGCTGAGGCAGGACGTCTTGTCTTCCATCTTAAAAGTTACTTCCGCCGGCACGCCTTGCTTTAAGTAAAGAACTTCCGGCTCATAGCCGCCTTTGACGACCACTTGCCCTTCCTGGCGGCCATTTGAGAGACCTGCCTGCTGGCTGCTCTTTTGGAAATTGCCGAAAAACCACCAGATGATCAAGCCGATCAAAGCTGCCACAGCCAAAATTACTAATCCATTAACTAACATTCCTGTTCACCTTCCATATGCTCACAAGTACTTAAACAATTGCAATCAACTTTTTCCGGAGCTGTCTTCGCCTTTTCAGCTGCCTTTTTGGCAATCGCTTCAAGGTCGCTTTTGCTTAAAGGCAGGTCATCCAGCAGCCGGAGAAGCATCTCTCCCTTGTGCATGTCGCACATAGCGGCAAATTCAGCCGTCAGGCTCTCATGCATCGCTTCGCCTTCTGCTTTAGCCGCCCGGTACACGAAGCGGTGACCTTGCCGGTCAACCAGCAAAAAGCCCTTCTTTTCCAGGCGCCGCAGCAAGGTTTTGACCGTTGACGAGCTCCAGGCACATTTTGCCGCTAATTGTTCAATAATCTGGCTGCTATTGGCCTGGCCCAGGGTCCAGACAACCCGCATAACCTGCCATTCCGCGTCTGAAATCCGGCAATCTTCGTTCATTTCCTTCTCCCTCGTTTACATCTGTAACCTTTACAAAACCATTTTACAGCATCGTTTACATTTGTCAACAATCTATGCTTACTTTTCTTCCCGGTAGCCGCCGCCAAAAAAAGTCTTGGCCGCCTGCCGGCGGGCCAACAGCCAGGCCTCGTTGCCCCGCTTGGGGTAAACGGAGCTGGCCAAAATGACCAGGGCCCGCCCATTTTCAAAGTCCAGGCCTAATCCCGGGCCAGTAAAGCCAGTATGCCAGAGAAAGCGGCGGCCTTTTTGCCAGCGGATCCAGGCCAGGGTCCGCTCAAAGCAGTCATAGTCAAACAAACTGGCAACAAGCGGCTTATCCGTCGTCAGATAAAAAGAGCTGAAGCGGGCCAGGTCGTCCAGTGTGGAAAAGAGTCCGGCATGGCCGGCCAATCCGCCCATTTGCCAGGCAGTTTCGTCATGGACGTTGCCCCAGACCTGTCCTCTTTCCTTAGTTATTTCCGTTTTGACAAAGCGGTCCCTTTCCCCCTTAAGTAAGAAGCCAGTCTCCCGCATCCCCAAAGGGGCAAAAATCTCCTCCCGCAAAAAGCAGCTCAAGTTTTGCCCGCTGACCTGCTCTAAAATTTTGCCCAAGATAATAAAGTTGAGGTCGGAATAAATTGACTCCTGGCCAGGTAAATAAAGAGGCTTAGTAGCTAATACCGCCTCCCAGACTTCCCTTGGGCTCTGGTATTGCCAGACATTATCCAAGTCAGCCGGCAGGCCGCTGATATGCAAAAGCAGATCTTTTACTGTAACA
>SFHY01000145.1 GCA_004556255.1 Lactobacillus delbrueckii | reverse complement strand
GCATGCTTTATTTTACTGCCGCTTGGACAGCTTCCATGAATAGGTGGATAGGCCTAAAAATAAGCAAAAAAAGCACCGGATTTCACATCCAGTGCTCTTAAAAATTGCTTAGTCAAAGAAGCCGTCAGCCTTCAAGGCTTCCAAGTAGCGGTGCACGGCGTCTGGCCAAGTTGGCAGCGGCTTGAAGCCGTTCTTTTCCAGCTTGCTCTTGTCCAAACGTGAGTTGAATGGCCGGACAGCCTTGGAGAGGCCGTATTCTTCCGTGGTAACCGGAGTTACCTTGGTCTTGTAGCCAGCCTGGCGGTAGATTTCCTTAGTGAAATCGTACCAGCTGATGTAGCCGGTCTTCGTGCCGTTTTCATCATAGCCGCTGGCAGTTTCTGGCAGTTCCGCGTTAGTTGCGTGGTAGTAGCCGTACTTGTCAGTTTCGATCATGTCGACCAAAAGCCGGGCCAAGTCCAAAGTGTAAGTTGGCGTACCGATTTGATCGCTGACCACCTTGACTTCATCATGGGTCTTGCCCACGTTAAGCATGGTCTTGATGAAGTTCTTCCCGTTCAAGCCGAAGACCCAGGCGATCCGGACAATGAAGTACTTGTCCAAAGTTTCAGATACGGCAAGTTCCCCGCCCAGCTTGGTTTCCCCGTAAACGTTCATTGGCTTGTAGCCCTTGAAGTCCGGGTCCCATGGAGTAGTGCCCTGGCCATCGAAGACGTAGTCAGTGGATATGTAAACCATTGGCACGTCTAATTCCTTGGCTACGTTGGCGATGTTTTGAGTACCGTCAGTGTTAACCTTGCGGACAGCCGCAACCTTGTCGTCGTCTTCAGCCAGGTCAACCGCAGTCCAGGCAGCGCAGTGAACAATCACGTCAGGGTTAACTTCAGTGATGGCCTTCTTTACGCCTTCCGCATCGGTAATGTCCAAGGAAACGTAAGGAGCAGTAGTAACGGCTGAGCCGTCAGCGATCCCGCTGTATTCCGGAGCCAAGTCGCTGCCAACGCCTTCGTAGCCGCGCTTAGCCAATTCGTTCATCACGTCGTGGCCCAGTTGGCCATTGACGCCAGTTACGAAAACTTTCATGCTTTTTCCTCCCAATTAAAACTTGAAAGTGTCCTTGAGGCCCAGCCACTTTTGGTCCTTGTCGGACAAAGTCAGCTTAGTGCCGTCTTCCAAAGCGTAGCCGCTAGCATCAGCTGAGCCCGGGTATTCGCCAACCAATTGCGGCCATTCAATCCCGATTTCAGGGTCGTTCCAAGCCATGCCGCCTTCATCGTTTGGGTGCCAGAAGTCGTTAACCTTGTAGCAGAATTCAGCCACATCACTCAAAACCAGGAAGCCGTGGGCGAAACCTTCTGGAATCAAGAACTGCTTCTTGTTTTCAGCAGTCAGTTCCACCCCGTACCACTTGCCGTAGGTCTTGGAGTTGCTTCTCAAGTCAACGGCAACGTCGAAGACATCCCCGCGAACGGCCCGGACCAGCTTGCATTGCGGGAAGTGCTTTTGGAAGTGCAAGCCCCGCAAAACGCCCTTGGTTGAGCTTGATTGGTTGTCTTGAACGAAGTTGATGTCAAAACCAGCTTCCTTCATGTCGTTTTCGTTGTAGGTTTCCATGAAATAGCCACGGTCATCCCCGTGAACTGCTGGCGTAATCACTGCCAAACCTTCAATACCGCCGACATTCTTTTCAACTTTGATTTGACCCATTTTTCTGATGCTTCTTTCTAAAAAAACTAATACTTCAGCTTGCCTTCAGCCACCGCCTTGAGGTGCTGGCCGTAAGGGCTCTTGCCGTAGTGCTTGGCAGCTTCCATCAACTTGTCTTCGTCAATCCAGCCGTGCACGTAGGCAATTTCTTCTGGGGCTGAGATGCTTACCCCAGTCCGTTCTTCTACCATCTTAACAAAGTTGGAGGCGTCAACCAGGCTCTGCATCGTCCCGGTGTCCAGCCAGGCGTAGCCCCGGCCCAAAAGCTGAACGTCCAGAGTGTTGTCGTTTAAGTACATCTCGTTCAAAGAAGTGATTTCCACTTCCCCGCGGGCACTTGGCTTAACCTGGGCAGCTCTTTCGCTCACGCCAGCTGGGTAGAAGTACAAACCAGTTACGGCGTAGTTGCTCTTTGGCTGAGCTGGCTTTTCTTCGATAGAGATAGCGTGGCCGTCCTTGTCAAATTCCACAACCCCGAAGCGTTCCGGATCATTGACGTAGTAGCCAAAAACCGTTGCCCGGCCAGCTTCCGCGTCCTTGGCGGCGTTTTCCAGCATGTCAGTAAAGCCGTTGCCGTAGAAGATGTTGTCGCCCAAAACCATGGCGCAAGGTTCACCGTTGATGAAATCTTCGCCCAAAGTAAAGGCTTGAGCCAGGCCGTCTGGACTTGGCTGAACCTTGTAAGAGAGCTTGATGCCGAATTGTGACCCGTCGCCCAAAAGTTCCTTAAAGCGCGGAGTGTCATCTGGCGTGGAGATGACCAAGATGTCCTTGATCCCGGCCAGCATCAAAGTTGACAACGGGTAGTAGATCATTGGCTTGTCATAAACAGGCAAAAGCTGCTTACTGGTAACCAGGGTTAATGGATACAGACGAGTGCCTGAACCACCTGCTAAGATAATTCCCTTCATTTTTTCTCTTCCTTGCCTCTTACTTTTCGTCTAAAACCTGCTTCTTGCCGTACATTTCCTGGTAGTAGTTCTGGTAGTCACCGGAGATGATGTTTTCCCACCATTCCTTGTTGTCCAGGTACCATTGGATGGTCTTCTTGATACCATCCTTGAACATGGTTTCCGGCAACCAGCCAAGTTCGTCATGGATCTTGGTTGGGTCGATAGCGTAACGTTGGTCGTGGCCCTTACGGTCAGTAACGTGTTCGATCAAGGAGTAAGGCTTGCCCAGGTAGTCGCAGATCAGCTTAACGATGTCGATGTTGTGCATTTCGTTGTGGCCGCCGATGTTGTAGACTTCACCAACCGTCCCCTTTTCCAAAATGAGGTCGATGGCCTTGCAGTGGTCTTCAACGTAAAGCCAGTCGCGGACATTTTGGCCTTCACCGTAAACTGGCAAAGGCTTGTCGTCCAAGGCTCTTTGGATCATCAATGGGATCAGCTTTTCCGGGAATTGGTAAGGGCCGTAGTTGTTTGAGCAACGGGAAATAGTTACAGGCAGGCCGTAAGTTCTGCCGTAAGCCCCGACCAAAAGGTCAGCGCTGGCCTTTGATGATGAGTATGGGCTGGAAGTGTGCAGCGGCGTGTCTTCGTGGAAGAAGAGGTCTGGCCGGTCCAGTGGCAGGTCGCCGTAAACTTCGTCAGTTGATACTTGGTGGTAACGCTTGATGCCGTACTTGCGGCAGGCGTCCATCAAAACTGAGGTACCGATGATGTTGGTTTGCAGGAAGATTTCCGGGTTTTCGATTGACCGGTCAACGTGGCTTTCTGCGGCAAAGTTGACAACAACGTCCGGGTGTTCTTCTTCAAAAAGCTTGTAGACGCCTTCGCGGTCGCAGATGTCCAGCTTGACGAAGCGGAAGTTTGGCTTGTCCATGACATCCTTCAGAGTTGACAGGTTGCCCGCGTAAGTCAGCTTGTCCAGGCAGATGATCTTGTAGTCTGGGTGCTTCTTCATCATGTAGAAGACA
>SFHY01000144.1 GCA_004556255.1 Lactobacillus delbrueckii | reverse complement strand
TTCACTGGACAGGGACCATGCGGCCATGAAGACGTCTACTGATGGGTCATCGTTTTGTACCTTGTCATAGATCGTTAAATTATCGTTCGCTTTTTGTCATATTTGCCGGCATTTCCTGGAAAAAGACCACAAAAAAAGCATTTGCCGCAGATCTTTCTTTGGCAAATGCTAATTAAATATCAGTTGTTTTCATTTTGCTTTCAATACACTTTAGCCTTGGTGGCTCTTGATGTAAGCTACCGCGTCAGCGACCGTGATGATCTTAGCAGCTTCCTCATCAGGAATTTCAGCGCCGAATTCGTCTTCCAGCTGCATGATGAATTCTACCAAGTCGATGGAGTCAGCATCCAGATCCTTGGTAAAGTTAGTGTCCATGGTGATCTTGTCCTTGTCCAGCTGGAAGTTGTCAGCGATCAAAGTGGCGATCTTGTCAAAAATTTCTGCTTCAGTCATTATTCTTTCTCCTATAATTTCTAACTGCCCGCTTGCTTGGGGTATTCTCTTTTTCTTATCCTTACTTGCTGAATTCTTGCTTAAAGGTATTTGTTAAGTCTTCAGCCAAAATCTTGTCGATCTGCTTAACCGCGTAGTAGACGGCCCGGGCGTCTGACCGGCCGTGCTGTTTGACGACTGGTGAGTTCAAACCGAGCAAAACCGCCCCGCCATATTTGGCCGTGTCAAAGCGGCTGGCCACTGACTTCAAGGCGTCTTTGGCCAGCAGGGCCCCCAGCTTGGCCTTAACGCCATTGTTCAAAAGGCCGTCTTTCAGCATGTGGATGATGACGCTGGCCGTTCCTTCGATACTCTTTAAGACCGCGTTGCCAGTAAAGCCATCTGTAACCACGACGTCCGCCTTCCCTTGCAAGAGTTCGTGCCCTTCAATGTTGCCAGTGAAGTTCAAAGAACTCTCCTTCAAGAGCTGGTAGACTTCCTTATGCAGGTCGTCACCCTTGTCAAATTCTGCCCCGTTGTTCAAAAGAGCTACTCTTGGCTTGGATACGCCGCGGACCTTTTCCGCATAGTAGGAAGCCATTTCTGCCCATTGCAGCAGGTATTCCGGCTTGCTAGTGGCGTTAGCGCCTACGTCAATGATGTTGAAGCCATCATCTGAAGACTCAACCGGCATGGTCGGCATGAGGCCTGGCCGGGCAACGCCCTTGATCCGGCCGACAATGAAGATCCCACAGGTTAACAGGGCCCCGGTATTGCCTAAAGACAGCAAAGCATCTGCCTTGCCTTCCTTGACCCAGTTAGCTGCTACAACCATGGAAGAGTCCTTCTTGGTCCGCATGGCCTTGACTGGTTCATCTTCATCGAGAATAACTTCCGTTGTAGCCACGATTTCAATCTGGTCATCGCCTGCTGGCAGCAGCTCCTTCAGCTTGCCTTCATCACCGAAGAAGATAAACTTGTCTTCCGGCAGTTCTGGCTTGGCCTTTAAAACTGCTTCTACAATCGCCTCAGGAGCGTTTTCCCCGCCCATGGCGTCAATCGCGATTTTTCTCATTAATAATCTCTTTTTCTATATTGGACTAAGCTCTCGCTTGTACGATTTTCTTATATTTTATCACAGCTTGCAGGTCTGCCAACTTTTCTGCTTTTAAGTCCGGATCAGCCTGGACGATCCGCTTGGCCTCATCCCTGGCCACCACCATGACCTGGTAGTCGCTAACGACACTGCCTGTCCTGAATTCCGGCAGGCCTGACTGAGCCTTGCCAAAGAGGTCACCCTCGCCCCGCATTTTGAGGTCTTCTTCGGCGAGCTTAAAGCCGTCGTTAGTTTCAGCCACGATCTTCATCCGCTTTTTCCCGGCTTCAGTCTTCGGATCAGCCAAAAAGACGCAGTAGCTTTGCGTCTGCCCCCGGCCGATCCGGCCACGCAGCTGGTGCAGCTGACTTAAGCCAAAGCGGTCAGCATCAAAGATTACCATCAAGTTGGCATTGGCCACGTCAACGCCGACTTCAATCACGCTAGTTGTAACCAGGATATCGACTTCCCCTGCCGCAAAGCGGTCCATGATCTGCTCTTTGTCAGCTGCCGCCATTTTCCCATGCAAAAGGACAACTTCCTGGTCTGGAAATTCGGCGGCCAGCCTGTCGTGCAGGGCTTCAGCATTTTCCAGGTCAATCGTTTCCGACTCACTGATCAAGGGCGTAACCGCGTAAATCTGGAAGCCTTCCGCCAGTTGCTGGCGCATCAATGAATACACCTCATCTAACTGGCTGCTGGTCTTCCAGTAGGATTTAATCGGCTTGCGTCCGGCTGGCAGGTGTCTGATTTCTGATAAGGCGGTGTCGCCATAAACAGTCAAGGCCAATGAACGGGGAATCGGGGTCGCCGTCATGGCCAGGATATCCGGCCGGTCCCCCTTATTGATCAAGGCCAGGCGCTGGGCAACGCCAAAACGGTGCTGCTCGTCGATAATCACCAGGCCCAGCTTCTTAAAGGCCACTTGCTCTTGGATCAAGGCATGGGTGCCGATCACCACATTGATGCTGCCATCAGCCAGCTCCTTGTAGATTTCCCGCCGCTCCATGGTTTTAGTTGATCCCGTTAAGAGGGCTACCCGGACGCCGAAATCTTCTAGCATGGCAGAAATTTTGTGATAGTGCTGGTTCGCCAGAATTTCAGTTGGCACCATCAAGGCGGCCTGGTAGCCAGCTGTCACTGCCCCGTAAATGGCAAACACGGCCACTACGGTTTTCCCGGACCCAACGTCCCCCTGAAGTAGGCGCTGCATCTGCCGGTCAACAAACATATCGGCAAAAATCTCATTAATCACCTTTTTCTGGTCAGGAGACAGGTCAAAAGGCAGGGACTTGGTCAGCTTGCCGATTTCTTCCAGGTCGTAATGCTTGGCATAACCACTGTGGCTCTTATTCTGGCTGGACATCAAGGCCAGCTGCATTTGAAAGAGGAAGAATTCCCGGAAGACGGCACTTCTGCGGGCCTCTTTAGCTTGAGCCAAGTCTTTAGGGTGGTGCATGGCGATGACCAGATCCCGGTCCTCCATGAGCCGGTAGTGCTTCCGTAAGTCCTCTGGCACGGCATTGCCCATCTCATCCATGCTTTCGGCAATCGCCAGGTCAATCATGGTCTGCAGCTTCTTTTGCTTGATCTGCCGGTTAACCGAATAAATCGGCGCCATCCCGTCATCACTGTTTTTATTGGCTAAGAGCTTATAAGCTGACAGGCTCTGCTTTCTCCACGACGCTCGGCTGCTCCCGATAAATCAGCTTAATCTTTTTATTGGATGCTACTGCAGAGGAAAAACTGTTGGTCAGCCAACCCAGCATTTCCATAGGCCACACAATATTCGTGGAATACTCTACGAAAGCCGTCATCTGTCCCAATGTCATCTCACCGTCAATTACAAACTTACCACCGACTAATATAGTCAATAACGGCAGCACCTTTGTCACGACCGAGAACATCGGATAGTATTTCACAAAAACCGCAGACTGCTCCATATTCAGATCATAGTATTTCTGGTTATGGGACAGGAATTTCCCTATCTCATACTTCTCCCTGGCAAATGCCTTAACAGTACGGACCCCTGCCAGGTTCTCCTCTGCCACCGTGTTGAGTGCAGCATTTTCTTCACTGATCTCCTCATAAACCTGCCCCAGCTTC
>SFHY01000143.1 GCA_004556255.1 Lactobacillus delbrueckii | reverse complement strand
AGCAAGAAGAGCAAAAAGAAGTCATCCAGTTCTTCAAGCTCTTCAGAAGACGTGAGTCAATCATCATCAAGTGAATCTTCATCAAGTGACTCTTCAAGTTCTTCAAGTGACGAATCATCCAGTTCAAGCTACAGCTACTCCAGCCAGGCCAAGTCTAGCAAGAAGACGTCTTCTAAGAGCTCAAACAGTTCAAACTCTAACTCTACTTGGGGATCAGCATACAGCAACTCAACTTATAGCTACAGCTACTCCAGCCCAAGCAGCTCCAAGAGCTCCACTAAGTCATCCAGTTCAACCGGCTCTTCCAGCTACACGCCTAAGAAGAGCAGCAACACGACCACCAGCAAGTCAACAGCTGACGATGACGTCAACACGACTGAAGACCTGCCAGAAGAAACTGTCAACAACGACAGCGATAATTAAAGAGTCGGCAAACAAAAATAGTTCAAGATCGTTTATGATCTTGAACTATTTTTTTACGCTTTTTCAGCTGCTTTTTATTCTTCGTGAGACTTAACGTCTTCCGCTGCTTCAGCTTCCAGGGAGGCTTCGTACTTTTCAACGCCTTCCTTGGCGGCTTCAGCTACTTCGATGCCCAGGTCGGTCAATTGCTGGTCAGCAACTGGAGCCGGAGCGTGCATCATTGGTTCGCTGGCGCTGGCGTTCTTCGGGAAGGCAATGACGTCACGGATGTTGTCCTTGCCTGCCAAAAGCATGGCGAAACGGTCTAAGCCGATAGCCAGGCCGGCGTGTGGCGGGAAGCCCATGTCCAGGGCGTCCATCAAGAAGCCGAATTGTTCGTAGGCCCGCTCCTTAGTGAAGCCCAGGGCCTTGAACATCTTTTCCTGGATGTCCCGCTTGTGGATCCGGATTGAGCCGCCGCCCAGTTCGTAGCCGTTCAAAACGATGTCGTAGCTGCGGGCGTGAGCCTTGTGCGGGTCAGTTTCCAGGAGTTCAATCCCCTTGTCGTCTGGCATGGTGAATGGGTGGTGGGCGGCAATCCAGCGCTCGTCGCCTTCGTCGTATTCAAAAAGCGGCCAGTCAACAACCCAGAGGTACTTGTAAGTATCCTTTGGAATGATGCCAGTTTCCTTGGCGGTTTGCCGGCGCAAGTAGTCCAGGGAGTCGCAGCAGACCTTCCATTGGTCAGCGATGAAGAGGAGGAGTTCCCCGCCTTCCAGGCCGAATTCTTGAACCAAGCCGGCTTTTTCTTCATCACTCAAGAAGCGGGAAACAGGACCGGAGAAGTCGCCGTCTTCATACTTGACCCAGGCAAGGCCCTTGGCGTGGTAACGCTTGATGTAGTCCTGCATGGCTTCGATCTTCTTGCGGGAGTAGAACTTAGCCCCGCCCTTGACCGCGATCCCGCGGACAAAGCCGCCGTTTTCCAGGGCAGAAGCGAAGACCTTGAAACCGGACTTGGCAAAGACAGAACCCAAGTCGTGGATCAGCATTTCATAACGGGTGTCCGGCTTGTCGCAGCCGTACTTGTCCATGGATTCCTGCCAAGTGATCCGCGGAAGCGGCAGCTTTAAGTCGATCCCCTTCACGTCCTTCATAACCTTAGCCAGGAGGCCTTCAGTTACTTCTTGCACCCCTTCTTCATCCATAAAGGAAGTTTCCAGGTCGATCTGGGTGAATTCCGGCTGCCGGTCACCACGCAAGTCTTCGTCTCTGAAGCAGCGGGCGATCTGGTAGTACTTGTCAAAACCAGCCCCCATCAAGAGCTGCTTGAAGATTTGCGGTGACTGCGGCAAGGCGTAGAAGGAACCTGGGTAAACCCGGGAAGGAACCAGGTAGTCCCGGGCGCCTTCCGGCGTTGACTTGCCCAGGTCCGGGGTTTCAATGTTGATGAAGCCTTCCCCTGACAGGTAGGCGTTGGTCGCGGTCATGATCTGGGCCCGCATGATCAAGGCGTTTTGCAGGGTTGGCCGGCGCAAGTCCAGGTAGCGGTACTTCAGCCGGGTCTGTTCGCTGGCTACCAGGTCATCCTTGATTTCAAATGGCGGAGTCTTAGCCTTGTTCAAAACAGTGATTTCGCTGGCAATGACTTCCACGTCCCCGGTCTTCATGTCCGGGTTCTTGCTGGAACGTTCGTTAACGTGCCCCTTGACTTCGACCACGTATTCCTGGCCCAAAGAAGAGGCTACATCCATCAATTCCTGGCCGGAATCGTGGTTGACTACGACTTGGACGATCCCTTCCCGGTCGCGCAGGTCGATAAAGATCAGCTGGCCCAGGTTCCGGACTCTTTGCACCCAGCCGTAAAGAAGGACGTCTTGGTCCAGGTACTGGCTGGTAATGTTGCCACAATAATCAGTTCTTTTTTCCATTTGCATCATTTTGCTAAAAATCTCCTATTTTTCGATCTTGGAAAGCAAATCTGCCTTGTCTTCCAAGTCAGTAAATTCCAGGCTGAACTGTTCCCCATCGCTCAAGCGCTTGACAGTCAATTTCCCTTCAGCCAGTTCCTTGGCCCCCAGGGTCACGACGTAGCGGGCCCCGACCCGGTCAGCCTTTCTGAACTGGGCCTTGAGCTTCTTCTGGTCAACGTCATATTGGGTGCTGAAGCCAAGAGAGCGGAGCTGGCGGGCAACTTCCACGGCCTTAATATCCGTGCCTTCACCGATATTGGTAATAAAGAAGTCGATCCCTTGATCTTCAAACATTTCCGGATTCTGCTTGGAGAGAACCAGCATCAGTCTTTCTTCCCCGATCCCGAAGCCGACGGCCGGGGTTTCCGGGCCGGAGAATTCTTCAACCAGGTGGTTGTAGCGGCCCCCGCCCAGGACAGTTGACGGGCTGACCCAAAGAGTCGGGTCGTCAACCATGAATTCAAAGATCACACCGGTGTAGTAGTCCAGGCCCCGGACCAAGTCATCGTCGATGACGTACTTAACACCCAGCTTGTCCAGGCTGGCCAGGATCTTATTAAAGTTTTCCTTGGATTCCTCGTCCAGGTAGTCCCGGATCTTCGGGGCTTCCGGCAAAAACTGCTGGTCTTCTTCGGCCTTGGAGTCCAGGATCCGGAGGGGGTTCTTGCCCAGCCGTCTTTGGGAGTCTTCTGAAAGCTGGTCCTTGACCGGGGTAAAGTAGTCTACCAGGGCATCGTGGTAGGCCTGGCGGACCTGGCTGTCACCCAAAGTGTTGATGTGCAACTCGTAGTTCTTGACCCCCAGTTCCGCCAGGAGGTCGTGGCCCAGCAGGATGGTTTCCACATCAGCCAGGTAGCCGTTTGAACCGAAGCTTTCCACCCCGATCTGGTGGAATTCTCTTTGCCGGCCGGCTTGCGGACGTTCGTACCGGTACATCGGGGCAATGTAGTAGACGTTGAAAGGCTTGACATAGTCCGGGCCGTAGATCTTGTTTTCCACGTAAGCCCGCACTACCCCAGCCGTGCCTTCTGGCCGGAGGGCAATGTGGCGGCCACCCTTGTCTTCAAAATCGTACATTTCCTTTTCAACCACGTCACTGGTTTCACCAGATGACCGGGAAAAGAGTTCGTAGTTTTCAAAACTTGGCGTTCTGATTTCATGGTAGTTGGCCCGTTTGAATAGGTCACGGGCAGTTTGTTCCACCTTTTCCCACTGGCCGGACGTTTCCGGGAGAATGTCGACTGTACCTTTTGGTCTTTGAACTCTCA
>SFHY01000142.1 GCA_004556255.1 Lactobacillus delbrueckii | reverse complement strand
AACTGGGAAGTTATGTGGTCGATAAAGCGCTTGAGATCGCCGTCATTTAAGGCGATTTCCATCCCAGCCCCGCCTAAAACGTAGGAAGGACGGACCAAAACCGGGTAACCCAGCTCATTAGCGGCCTTTAAAGCTTCTTCAGCCGTAAAGACGGTTTGCCCTTTTGGCCGGTCGATCTGGCACTTTTCCAAAATCTCGTCAAATCTTTCCCGGTCTTCAGCCGCGTCAACGCTGTCGGCAGAAGTGCCAAGGATTGGCACGCCCATCTTCATTAAGTCCTGGGACAGCTTGATCGCGGTTTGTCCGCCGAATTGGACAATAGCCCCGTCTGGCTGCTCAAGTTCAATGATGCTCTGTACGTCTTCGGCCGTCAATGGTTCAAAGTAGAGGCGGTCGGCGATGTCAAAGTCAGTTGAGACAGTTTCCGGGTTGTTGTTGATAATGATGGTTTCGTAGCCAGCTTCCTTCAAGGCCCAGACGCTGTGCACGCAGCAGTAGTCAAACTCAATCCCTTGGCCGATTCTGATTGGGCCGGAGCCAAAGACGATTACCTTTTTCTTGGACCGGTCTGGCTGGATTTCATGTTCACCGCCATAAACACTGTAGAAGTATGGCGTTTCGGCATCAAATTCAGCCGCGCAGGTGTCGACAGTCTTGAAGGCGGCCGTGATCTTCAAGCCCTTTCTGAGGTAGTAAACTTCATCAGCCGTCTTGCCGGTCAAGCTGGCGATGACCCGGTCCGGGAATTCGCAGTGCTTGGCCAGTTTCAAAAGGTCTGGAGTCAGTTCTTCGCTCTTGAGCCGGTCTTCAATTTCAACCAGGTGCTTGATCTTGTCAATGAACCAGACGTCGATCTTGGTAATGGCATGAATTTCCCGGATGGAGACGCCCTTTCGCAAGGCTTCAGCAATTCTGAAGGCCCGCTTGTCGTCAATCTTGCGGAGGTCTTTGCGCAGTTCTTCAGCTGACAGCTGGGCAATTTCTTCATTATAGAGGTAGTAGCTGTCTTGTTCCAGGGAGCGGAGGGCCTTCATGAAGGCACCTTCGAAGTTGTTGCAGATAGCCATGACTTCCCCGGTTGCCTTCATTTGGGTGCCCAGCTTGCGGGAAGCGTCGTAGAATTTGTCAAAAGGCCACTTAGGAATCTTGCAGACGATGTAGTCAAGGGTTGGTTCGTAAGAAGCATAGGTCTTACCCGTCACGGCGTTCACGATTTCATCCAAGGTGTAGCCCAAAGCAATCTTGGTAGCGAGTTTGGCGATAGGGTAGCCGGTCGCTTTTGAGGCCAGGGCAGAAGACCGGGAAACCCGAGGGTTGACTTCAATGACGCAGTATTCAAAGGAATCTGGGTTGAGGGCAAACTGGACATTGCAGCCGCCCTTGATGTTCAAGGCAGTGATGATGTTGAGGGCAGAGGAGCGGAGCATCTGGTAGTCCTTGTCTGACAAGGTTTGAGATGGCGCAACCACGATACTGTCACCGGTGTGGACACCGACCGGGTCCATGTTTTCCATGTTGCAGACGGTGATGCAGTTGCCGGCACCATCGCGCATGACTTCGTATTCAACTTCCTTCCAGCCGGCGATGGACTGTTCAATCAAACATTCAGTAACTCGGGAGAGGCGAAGGCCGTTAGAGCAGATTTCATGCAGTTCTTGTTCATTGTGGGCGATCCCACCACCAGTCCCGCCCAAGGTGTAGGCCGGGCGGACAACTACTGGATAGCCGATTTCTTTGGCAAAAGCGATGGCGTCTTCAACGTAGTTGACGACAACTGACTTGGCAACCGGTTCACCGATTCTTTCCATCAAGTTCTTGAATTCCAGCCGGTCTTCAGCCATCTTGATCGTGTCGGTGTCAGTACCGATGGTCTTGACATGGTGCTTTTCCAAAAAGCCTTCGTCAGCTAATGCCATGGCGATGTTCAAGGCGTTTTGCCCGCCCATGGTTGGCAGAAGGGCGTCTGGCTTTTCTTTTTCAATCAATTGCTTGACGACTGGGACAGTCAAAGGTTCGATGTAGACGTGGTCAGCCATGTCGCCGTCAGTCATGATCGTGGCCGGGTTGGAGTTGATCAGGACAACTTCAATGCCTTCTTCTCTGAGGGCCCGGCAGGCCTGGGTGCCGGCATAGTCGAATTCAGCGGCTTGGCCGATGATGATCGGGCCGGAACCAATCACTAAAACTTTTTTGATATCGTCGCGCTTAGGCATTCTTGTGTTCTCCCATCATTTCAATAAAGCTGTCAAAGAGGTATTCCGTATCGTGCGGGCCGCCGCAGGCTTCCGGGTGGAACTGGACGGACTTGATGTTTTCGTTTAAGTATTCCAGGCCTTCGATGGTCTTGTCGTTGACGTTCTTGAACCAGACCTTGGCTTGCTTGGGATCAATGGTGTCTTCCTTGATCACGTAGTTGTGGTTTTGCGTGGAGATGTAGACCCGGCCAGTGGTCAGATCCTTGACTGGGTGGTTGCTGCCGTGGTGGCCGTAGACCATTTTTTCCGTCGCAAAGCCGTGGGCTAAGGCGAGAAGCTGGTGGCCCAGGCAGATGGCGAAGATCGGGATGCCGGAAGAAGCAAGAATCTTCAGCTGGTCAATGATTCCCGTGCATTCACTCGGGTCGCCGGGGCCGTTTGAAAGCATGATCCCATCGAAGTTGTGGTCTAAGACATATTGGGCCGGGGTGTCAGCCGGCAGGACTGTGACATGGCAACCTCTTTTAGCTAATTCTCTGGCAATATTGCGCTTGGCACCGAAGTCGTAGAGGGCAACTTCGTAGTCACCTTGACCGACATGGTAGGGTTCAAGGCAGCTGCATTTTTCAACGACGCCGTGGATCTTGAAGGCCTTGATCTGGTCGATTACTTCGCTGACTTCGTAATCTTTAGTAGTGATCATCCCGTTCATACAGCCTTCTTTGCGCAGGATCCGGGTGATGGCCCGGGTGTCAACGCCTTGGATGCCGGGGATGTTGTTTTCAATCATGTAGTCGTTCAGACTCATGTTCATGCGGAAATTGGACCCCAGCCGGGAAAGCTCGCTTACTACAAAGGCTTCGACAAAGGGGTGAGCGGCTTCCTGGTCATCCAGGGGAACGCCGTAGTTGCCGATCAGGGGATAGGTCATGACCACGCTTTGACCGGCATATGACGGGTCGGTCAAGACTTCCACATAACCAGTCATCGCCGTGTTGAAGACGAATTCGCTGATAACGTCATGGACCGCGCCGAAGCTTTCGCCTTCAAAAACGTGTCCATCTTCCAGTATTAAACGCGCTTTCATTGATTGTTTGACTCCTATAAAAAAAGACATATCAACGAGTGACATGTCTTGAGTGATGAAATATTAATAATTTGAAAAAATGGAAAAGAAACAGCGAATGAAGCTGGGCAGATATCTGGATTAATGTTAATAAATGCGGCCATTTTTGCTGCTTCCTTTCTGTTTTTTCAATAGTATAAAGGATAGATGCAGGACTTACAAGTAGTTTTCTTGATTTTCATTAAGAAAGGCGTATATTTTGTATGCATTTAGTTCGTAATTGTTGATGTAGCAAGAAAAAAACTGCTTTTGCCTGGATAATCACGAATATTCGTTTTTTCACAAAGCGCAAGGATACACATTTATTAAAATAGAGACGAAAAGCAAAACTAGCC
>SFHY01000141.1 GCA_004556255.1 Lactobacillus delbrueckii | reverse complement strand
GTCCAGGTCATTTGCATCCCCGGCGAAACTCCGGTCCAGCTGGATGTGCATCTTACCCGCGGCAAAATTCATTACATAATCGCTGTTCCAGATCCGGCCGTTTTCCTCAACTTTTTGATATCGGATAGCGACAGTATTGCCATTTCTGTACTCCTCGATCTCCAGCCAATGCTGGTCATCCCCGTACCTGACATTCATCTGCCCGTCCCAAACCAGACCCGGAATAATGTTCTCCTCGTACTGGCTCTCCTGGTTCCACTTGATCACCAACTGAATGAACTTTTCCTTAGTCAGCGTATCGTTAACATCAAGCATGGTCGAATACAGCAGCATATTTTTTCCCTCCTCTAAAGCAAAGTTAACGGTTACATTTCAATTATAGCCTATCAAACTGGAGTTTGCATCTACTCTATTAAAAAACTCTCTCTAAGCAAATAGAGAGAGTTAATTTGTATTGGAGAAAAAATGTACTTAAGTCAGAGCTGCCGGCTTAGAAGAAGAATGGCATCCAAGCGCAGGAGCGGAAGCAACGGTGCACTGCGAAGAATGGGCGGCAGCTGTAGCTGCGGTAACTGTAGTAGTGAACCCGGACAACTACAACCACAACGTAACGTTGGCAAGTTGGAGTAGTTGGCTTGCTTGGTTCAGTTGGAGCAGTAGGTGCAGTAGGCGCAGTTGGGGCGGTTGGAGCAGTTGGTGCAGTAGGCGCAGTTGGGGCCGTTGGGGCAGTCGGTGCAGTTGGGGCGGTTGGAGCAGTTGGGGCAGTTGGGGCAGTTGGGGCAGTTGGTGCAGTTTCGGCAGTACCAGCAGTACCAGCAGTACCAGCAGTGCCTGCAGTGCCTGCAGTACCAGCAGTACCGGCAGTACCAGCAGTGCCAGCGGTACCGGCAGTACCAGCAGTACCGGCAGTGCCAGCAGTACCTGCAGTACCTGCAGTGCCACCAGTCGGAGCAGTTTCAGCAGTGCCTGCGGTTGGCGCAGTTGCTGCAGTTTCAGCAGTACCGGCAGTTGGAGCAGTGGCTGCAGTTTCAGCAGTAGCAGCAGTTTCAGCCAGGTCGCTAGCTAACTTCTCTGAAGTTGCCGCGGTTTCAGCCTTGCTTGCCGTGTCGGCAGTAGTAGCTTCGGAAGCTTGACTTGCCGTAGTCGCTTCGCTGGCTGTACTTGCTTCAGTAGCCTGACTTGCAGTAGTCGCTTCGCTGGCAGTCGTTGCTTCAGTAGCCTGACTTACAGTAGCAGCCGTGTCAGAACTAGTGCTAGTAGTCTGCTCAGTAGTAGTTTGCGCGCTTTGTACTTGCACGCCAGTCGTGTTCGACGCGTCGTTTACATCATCAGCCTTAACGCTGCTGCCAAAGGCAAAGAACATCCCTAAAGTGGCACTAGCCACCATTAAAGTTGACTTCCATTTTTTCATGAGACTTTCCTCCCGATTTTTCTCTTAATTCCATGTGTCGTCTTAACCCAGTTAGTCCGTCCGCTAATTTTTTTACAAAAAGCGATCACGATCGCCGGGTAAAGCAAGTAATTGTAAATAGCAAAAGTTATCACGGTCCAAACCAGCAAGCCATATTGCTTGCTCTGGCTTGCCCGCTGGTATTGCACGATGATGTAGGCGTTAAAGGTCAGATTAATCGCCACGATCACCGCTAAGAGCCGCCAGTAGTCATCGAAATTGCCCAAGGTAAAGACCAAGACGGCCAGGCTGGCAATACCCGTAAATAGCGTGACAAAAGGTATCAGCATGTAAAAAGTCATCTCCGCCTTAGCTGGCAGATTGATAAAAGGACTCCGCAGCACCCGGCTCCAGTAGCCAAAGAGGCAGTCAAGCCCGCCTTGCGTCCATCTGGCCCGCTGCTTGATAAAGGGACGGGGCTTGTCGATGGCCTCTTGATAAACCACCGCATCCCCGGCATACAAAGTCTTCTTCCCCTCCATCAAAAAGCGGGTACTGAACTCAAAATCTTCCAGCAAGGCGTTGCCCCATGGCCGCTGAGCCGTCACCGAGGAAACCCGGATAAACTGGCCATTTCCCGAAGCCGCCGCGTTGCCTAAGCGGTTTCTGGTATTCTGAATCCAGTCGTTGATGACCGTGAACTCAATGTCCTGCATGATCTGCAGCCAGTTTCTGGTCTCCAGCATCCCTACCCTGGTCTGGAGCAGGTCCAGTTTTTCATCCTGGGCAAAATACTGGATAACCTTCTGGTAGCTTTCTTCCGCCATGTAGGCATCCGCGTCCAAAACGCCGCAGATCAAATGATCCCGGTCCCTGCTACCTAAGACAACTTGCTGGTAGGCCCAGTTAAGAGCATTGCCCTTGCCTGTCTGGGCCTGGGGCAGCTGCCTTTGCAGTAGCTGGATTTTCCCGCCAGCTTGCTTGCTAAATTTTTTGACCAGCAAGGCCGTGGCGTCACTGGACGCGTCATCGATGATGACCATTTTTACATTGGACAAATTCGCCGTTTCCCTTAAAAACAGACTCATGGTCTGCTCGATGATGCCTTCTTCATTCATGGCCGGGACCAGTAGGATCAACTGGTAACCCTTGGCTAACAGGGGCTCAAGTTTAATTGACTTGCCGTTTTGCCCCGCCACCAGCAGTAAGAAGACCCAGAGGACATAAATGATAACGCCTGTTAGTGATATTTCAAAAATCGTCTGGTTGATAAATCAACACCCCCTTTGAAGTAATGGGGGCTACTTAACCTTAACAGCCTTGGCTGCAGTCGCCGCCGTAGCCGCGGTTGCGGCAGTGGCTGCCGTGTCAGCCGTTGCGGCAGTGGCCGCGGTAGCTGCAGTTGAAGCAAGAGACCCGTAGCCTGGGATGCCCGGCTTGCCTGGAATGCCTGGCTTGCCCGGTACTCCTGGCTTACCTGGAACTCCTGGCTTGGCTGGGATACCTGGGATTACTGCCCAGCCTTCACCAAGGGCGCCGCCCCCTGCTGCTTTATCAGCAGTAGCCGCGGTGGTTGCTACGTCAGCGTTTTTGGCAGTTTGCGCGACGGCTGCCGTGCTGCCAGCAGCTGCTGGAGTCAAGGCGTCCGCGATAGCACTCGGCAGGCCAGTTTGCGATAAGGCAATCAGGGATGCTGGAACAATAGCCAACTTAACAATCTTCTTGATGTTCATGTTTTTCCCTCTCCATCTCATCTCTATTAAGTAATGTTTCTATTCTTACTAAGGAATATTATAATAATCGTGGTTTTAGATTGCAATATCTGCATGAAAGTATAGCAAAAGGAGAAAGCTGTTTAATCATATTCTTACTTGAGCCCCTTTCTCTCGCCTGCCATTCACTTTTTTACAGTCCTATACATTATTTATTGCTTATTGAATTTAACTTTTTTGCCCAGCCTGCTTACCGTTCTTATTTTTCGCACGAAAAAAACCTTCCAAGCTGCTTGCTTGAAAGGTTTTGGGTAGACGGCACATTTTGCCGCTCGTAATCTTTTGCTTAACTTAGACCGGAAACAGATTACAAAGGCCAGGGCACTTACCAAAGCGCCTGGCCTTTTTTACAAAAACGGCTCCATCTCATTGTCCTTTTTAGCAAAGCCCCGCTGAGCATACACGCCCTCGCCGTCTTCACTGGCATTCAGCCAGAGACGTTTGATCCCGGTTCTACGGGCATAGTCGACTATTTCATCAACAATTCTTTTGGCGTAGCCCTGCATTCTGGACTTA
>SFHY01000140.1 GCA_004556255.1 Lactobacillus delbrueckii | reverse complement strand
GTTTTCTATTGTGTTTGTGTTTTTCACTTGTTTACGATTATCATTATAGAAAGCGTTTTCAGCTCACAACAGCAAAAAACAAGAAGATTTACCAAAAAAAAATCGGCAATCAATTAATTAGTTTTTCTGAACTGTATAATCGAATTTTTTTAGTGAATAGAAGGCCGCTTATACGGCCCTTTGGGTACTTTTCCCCCGTTTATACACTTTTTTATATTAAGCTGCCTTTGTGTTAAAATAGGAGTATTGATTCAAGCAACTTCAATTTACTTCAAAAATGAGGAGAAAATGCAAAAATGCACTTTTATATAACAAACAAAAGCACCAAGAACTTACAACTAATTAGTAACGCCCTGGAACGGAACTTCGAAAATATCGTCGTCGGCCGGTCAACTGACGCCCAAAGGACCTTCGATGACCTCCGCCAGCTCAGAGTTGACGTATTGGTGGTCGACTATGACCTGGCTCCCTTTGACGGCTTAACTCTCTTAAGGCGGCTCAAGCAGGCTAACATCCTGCCCCGGGTAATCATGACGGCCAACACCCCGTCAGAATCCCTGATTACGGCCGCCTACCAGAACGGCTGCGACTTTTTCATCCACCACCAGCTCAATTCTGAAGAGATTGCCCATATTTCCAAGATTATCAGCACGACACTGCAGCTTTTAAGCAACATGCGGGTAATCAGCGAGCTATCCGGCAGTTTGAACAACCCCTATGGCCGCCAGCAGACCAGCCACCGGCAGCAGATCGACCACGTGACTGACACCCTGCGCTTTTTGGGCATTGCATCAGAAAAAGGCTATGAGGACATCATGAAAATCATCCGCTTGATGGTCGACAAGGACATGAGCTTTGACCAGATTGACCTGGAAGAGAGCTTCGGCATCAGCAGCCGGGAGAAAAAGGTCATCTACCAGCGGATCCGCCGAACCCTGCACATCGGGATCGTTAACCTGGCCACCATGTGCATCGACTACCCGGACAACGAAATGCTGCTGGACTATGCCAACAACCTCTTTGAGTACCAGAACATCCACGTGGAAATGCAGCACCAAAACGGCAAGGAGCTGGAGCGGGGGCAGATTTCCCTGCAGCACTTTTTTGACGGCCTGCTTCAGGAAAGCTACCGGGTCAAGCGGGACAGCAACAATGAGCTCTGGTAAGAAGCTTTCGGCTTGTAGTACAATTGGATAGTAAGGAAAGAACTTATCTCTTTTATATAGAAAGAAAGGCACAACATGTTAGAAAAAGTTACTGTTGACCCAAGCTTTTGGGAACTCTTCCCTGATGCGCAAGTAAACATCATGCTCGTCAGCGGCATCGACAACCACGACACTGATGACAATTTGGCCCGCCGGCGCAAGCTGCTCAGAGAAGGCAGCGACAAGGCGGAAGACTTCCTGGGTGCTGCAGTTTTTGCTAAGAACCCGGTTGTTGCTGAATGGCGGCAAGCCTACCAGCAATTCAAAAAGAAGAAAGGCGTCCGGGCTTCCATCGAAGCGCTCTTGAAGCGGATCGACAAGGGCGAGGACTTGCACCCGATTTCACCATTGGTTGACGTCTACAATTCAGTTTCCATGGCTCATGGTGTCCCAATCGGCATCGAAGACCAAGATAAATTGGCCGGCACCATGCACCTGGGCCAAGTCCACGAAGGCCTGCCCTTCCAGCCAGTCGGCGCTGACAAGGACGAACCGACCCTTGAAGGGGAAGTTGCCTGGTATGACGACCAAGGTGCCGTTTGCCGCTGCCTCAACTGGCGGGATGCCCAAAGAACCATGCTGGATGAAAATTCAACTAAGGGCGTAATCGTAATTGAATCAGTCAACGCTGACCAGGCCCAGCGGGCTAACGAAGCCATGAGCGACTTGGAAGAGCTGTTGGAAGAATTCTTCGGCATCAAGCCAGACAAGTCTGTGGTCTTGACTAAGGACGCGCCAAGCGTGGACGTTGACTAAAGCAAAAGTTATTAATAAGTTTTCCACAAGCAAAAAGTCTTACCCGTCAAAGGTAAGACTTTTTCTATTGACTAAAATATTTTACTTCTCTTCCTTACTCCAGACCTTTTCCCCGCCAATCCAAGTCGACGCCGGCTTGACCTTGGCTAAGTCCTCTGCCTTTCGACTGAAGATGTCTCTGTCCAAGATGACAAAGTCGGCGTCCTTGCCCGGGGTCAAGGTTCCGTTATTGACAAAGCCACCCATCTTGGCCGCGTCTCTGGTATAAGCCAGGATGGCCCGGGCTACTGGGATACCTTCATCTTCATTAATAAAGCCGCCTGCTGCCGTGTGCCGGGTCACTGCAGCGTAGATCCCGTAAAAAGGACTGTCCGGTTCCGCCCACGGGGTGCATGGGGCATCTGAACTGAGGCTGAAAAGAATATTTTCTTTGTCTAAGCTCTTGATCCGGTAGGCCATTTTCAGCTGGTCCGCTGACAAAAAATGCCGGTAGGAATCTTCTTCGGCGAAGAAGAAGATCGGTTGGGTCGAAACAGCCAGGCCAACTTTTGCCCCCTTCAGCTCCTTGAGCATGGAGTCGGATAAAAGTGAAGCGTGCTCGATTCTGACTGACGGCTGACCTTCAAGCCAAGGATCCAGATCCTGGCAAACGTCGATCACCCGCTGAATGGCCGCGTCGCCCATAGCGTGAACCGCGACCTGTAGCTTATTTTCTCGGGCATAAGCAATAATTTCCCGCAAACGGTCCTCACTGGTTAATGCCACGCCCTTTTTACCAGACGGGAAGGCGTCCTTCATCAAGGCCGTTTCACCGGAAATGCTGCCGTCCATGAAGACCTTGAGCCCGGCCACCCGCAGGCGATCACTCTTTTCGATTTCCAAAGGGCCAGCAACTTCATCAGCCACGTAATAGATGGCTGACTTAGGCTTAAAGCCCTGCTTATAGGCATCTTGGTACAAGGAAAGAGTGGCGTAAGGATGCAGCCGCCCCATCATTTCCCCGATAGCCACCAGGCCGTTTTCCAAGTAGTGGCTGGATGACTTGACCAGGTTGGCCACGTCATTTTCGTAAGACAAGGCAGATTTAGCCCGGATTAAAAGCTGGCTGGCCGCGACTTCCCGCATGAAACCAGTTGGCCGGCCGGAAGCGTCTTTTTCAATCTTCCCGCCCGCTGGGTCCGGCGTATTCTCATCAATTCCCGCTAATTCCAGGGCCCGGGAATTGCCCACTGAAGAGTGGCAGTCAGACCGGTACAAGAAGATTGACTGGGTGGTTGACACCTGGTCCAGGTCATCTCTGGTCGGGCTCCGGTGTTCGGCCAGCTTGCTTTCGTCAAAGCCCCAGCCCTCAATCCAGACGTCAGGCCCCTGGCCATATTCCGGAGTATGGCGGAGGGCTTCCTGCATTTCACTAATACTGTTAACCAAAGGCGGGGTGCAGGCTGCCCCATGCAAGGCGTCAGCAATGTACTTGGGGTGGGTATGGTTGTCGATCAAACCTGGCAGGACAGTTTGTCCCTGAAGATCAATGATCTCCCCCCGGCCTTTTTCCCCAATAGCCACGATCTTGCCGTCTTCAACCGTGATTGAATCGGTAAAGGCCGTCTCGTTTTCCCCGGTAAAAATTTTGAGACCGTATAATCTTATGTGTAAGGATGAACAGTTCCTTAAAGTAAATCAAAATTGGGTATAAGAAAAGGGACTCCTTTTCCGTATAATTG
>SFHY01000139.1 GCA_004556255.1 Lactobacillus delbrueckii | reverse complement strand
GGAGGTAAGCCAAATGTTCAACAAGAACCTGTTCAACGTAAACATGACTACTTGTTGTTGTGGATTGTGTCTTAAGCAATCCACTATTTGGCTTGGACTGGAAAGCTAGGAGCAGACCAGAATTCCAACAAATCCAAATAACTTTGATTGTTTAAGACGCGTAGAGCTTGGCTCGCGCGTCTTTTTGTTTTCCCATATTTACCTGCTGTTTTTTAAAAAGGACTGACAAACAAGATGAGCAAGAAAATTGGCATTCTCAATTTGATGCATGACAAGATTGACACCCAGAAACGGTTCAGCCATGTGATCAAAGAAGCCAGCCCGGAAACTGAAATCACTTATTTTTACCCCCAAAGCCACTATCTAAACCGGCCCCGGCCCAAGAATTGGCCGGCAGAACCTTTGGATTTGACGAAAGTTGCCAAACTGGACGGCTTCATCATCACCGGCGCCCCCATCGAGCTCCTGCCCTTTAGCCAGGTCGACTACTGGGAGGAATTGAC
This sequence comes from Lactobacillus delbrueckii, assembly GCA_004556255.1. GTDB lineage: Bacteria > Bacillota > Bacilli > Lactobacillales > Lactobacillaceae > Lactobacillus > Lactobacillus delbrueckii_B. Next base: position 3,194 of record SFHY01000139.1, on the reverse strand, counting down.
CCGGCTTTTCGACTTCTTAAAGGCAAAAAATATCCCCCAGCTCTATGTCTGTTGGGGCGCCATGGCAGCTCTCTACTATTTCTACGGGATCGGCAAGCATCCCCTGCCGGAGAAGATTTTCGGCATCTACCCCCAGGAGATCCTGGCTCCCGCCCCCCTGTTAAGCGGCCTGGTCACGGGCTTTCGGGCCCCGCACGCCCGCTACGCTGAGATGAACAGGAGTGAGATTGAGCAAGAAAAAGCCTTGACCATCAACGCGGCCACACCTGATGGCCACTTGACCCTGGTCACCGGACCTGGCCAGCAAACCTTTCTTTTCAGCCATCTGGAGTACGGTCCCCAGGCTTTTAGCAAAGAATACCAAAGAGAATTAACCGCTAGAGGAGGTGATGACCGGAATCTGGCGAAACCGCAGCGATATTACGCGGATGAAGCCACCATGTCCCTGCCCCAGTTTACCTGGGAGTCCACCCAGCAGCACTTTTTTAAAAACTGGCTGCGAACTATCAAATAAGATTTAGATTTTTTTAGCGAATAATTTCAGGAGGAAAAAACTATGTCAACTGACCGCATTTACGGCAACATTTTGGAAACTATCGGCCACACCCCGATCGTCAAGTTAAACCGGGTCGTCCCTGAAGGGGCTGCCGACGTCTACGTCAAGCTGGAATTCTTCAACCCAGGCGGGTCCATCAAGGACCGGATCGCCCTGGCCATAATTGAAAAGGCGGAAAGAGAAGGCAAGCTTAAGCCCGGCGACACCATTGTCGAACCAACTTCCGGCAACACCGGGATCGGCCTGGCCGCTGTTGCCAGCGCCAAGGGCTACCACTTGATCATCGCCATGCCGGAAACCATGAGCGAGGAAAGAAAGAAGATCATGCGGGCCTACGGGGCGGAACTGCTTTTAACCCCGGGCAAGGACGGGATGGCCGGCTCTATCGCCTTGGCGGAAAAGCTGGTCAAGGAAAGGGGCTACTTCATGCCAATGCAATTTGAAAACCCGGCTAACCCGGAAATCCACGAACTGACCACGGGCCAGGAAATCGTCAACGCCTTTGCCGGTGATTTGCCAGACGCCTTTGTGGCCGGGGTCGGTACTGGCGGCACCTTGACCGGGATCGGCCGGGCCTTAAAGAAGGCCGGCGACGTCAAGGTCTACGCTTTGGAACCCGCGGAATCCCCACTTTTAAAGGAAGGCAAGAAGGGCCCGCACAAGATCCAGGGAATCTCAGCTGGCTTCATTCCGAAGACTTTAGACCAGTCCATCTACGACGGGATTGTCGAAGTTTCCAGCGATGATGCCTTTAAAGCGGCCAGAGAAGTTGCCCGCCTGGAAGGCTTTTTGCCAGGGATCTCAGCTGGGGCCAACATCCACGGGGCCATCGAACTGGCCAAGAAGCTAGGTGCCGGCAAGAAGGTGGTCACTATAGCGCCGGACAACGGGGAACGCTACCTGTCAACGGCTCTGTACCAGTAAGATAGATACAAAAAACAATAGAATCAAAACAACAAAATCAATCTAATTTAGTACTTAACACATTGCTTAACATCAACAACTATTGAACCTCCTACGACTAAAGTCGCAGGAATCTGGGGGCCACCCAGCACATTACGCGTAAGATCGACAACTCTTAGAAGTACTCAGAGTGTTTAGGTTAGTTTCACAACTGCCCAATGTCATCTCGTCTTCGTTTTGACTCGCTCAGAAGATTACGCAGATAACACCGTCTAGTGCTAAGGACGATTGTTCCGTTTCGCCCGGGCTGTTTTTAGTGCTTTAATCTTAGACTTCCGTCACCAGTGACGAAGGGCTAAGATTTTTTCCTTCTTCGGCCGCTTTCTTCAGCTTTGCGTGATGCTCTGGATGAATCCCCCAATCTAATATGTTTCTTGCTGCGTTTAAATCCCTGTCTACCGTCTTCTTGCAACTTGGACACTGCCATTCTTTCTGACCAACTTTGAGATCTTTGTTGATGTATCCGCAGTCGTGGCATGCCTTGCTTGTCCAAAATGAATCCACTTTGACAAACCTTTTGTTCTGCTTCTTTACAAGCGACTCTAAAATAGTCATCAGCTCATATGGCTTGAGGACCGCCAATCTGCGATTGATGCCTTTGCTTTGAGCAGAGCCTTTTCCACGCTTGCGCATCTCATAGGCATCCAATTTCTCAACGACGATCGTGTCGCAGTCATCGACTACTTCGTGTACCAGATGGCGGTATTCGTTGGTAAGCATGTTCGAGCACTTTGCATTCAGTTTCTGCTGTCTGCGGTCAAGCTTGCGATACAGCTTGCTTTGCCCGTGGGCATTTCCTTCCAGATCACGCGCTGACTTAATTGCATTGATCTTCTGCTCATATTCGTCAGCCCGCTTGATTGCGGCGTCTGATACCTTGATCCGCTTGCCGTCAGATGAGCAAAAAGCCTCATTGCCCGCCATGTTCCAGTCAAAGCCTTGAATAGTTTTTGACTTCTGCTTCTTGCGGGGCAGAGAAAGTGTCAGCTGCAGTCTGTAAGAACCATCTGGGAGCTTCTTTATCTTTGTTAAAGCAATGTCCTTCAAATTTGATTCGGACAAGTCTTCAATGACTTCGACAGTACCAAAGTCGGCTATTGTTAAGAAGGTGTGGTTGTCTGTATGCTTGTCCTCAATTCTGATGCCGCCTTTAGAATCTTCTGGAAGCTTTTGTGAGGTGATGGTTCTAAAGCTTGCGCCGTTTCTCAAAAAGTTGATCGATCCCTTGCGGTACCAAGATTTGTGGAGCTGGTTCTTGTGCTTGCCATACTTATCTTTAGTTACGTTCATCTTGAAGTTATAGCGAGCCTTCTCGTCCATGCTCTTGTCTGCTTTCACCAAGCGCTTGCGATACTGTGAGAAGTTGGTGTAGACGGTCTTGAGAAACTCATCGGCTGAATGAGACGACAAAAACAGCACTGACTTCTTCCAACGTGCCAAGCCGTACTTGTCCTTGATGAAGCCAGTTTTAATTTTGTTAAGTACGTACTGAATGGACTTTTGGCTAAATGGCATAGGGCGTCCGATATGCTTAACGCCATAAGTCTTAAAGAGATACTTTAAAGCATACTGAAATAAAGCATTCTGCGTTTTTAATGCTTTCTCATGCTGGATTTTTTGCTTGTCAGTCAGCAACACATGGTATTGTCTGGTAAATCCATACTTTTCTTCATTA
>SFHY01000138.1 GCA_004556255.1 Lactobacillus delbrueckii | reverse complement strand
CATATCGGGATTTATTACAAGAATGCGGCTTATTACTACGATAAGGATATGAAGAAACCCAAGTTAGTATCACTTAGATTAACAATGACTAACTGGACTGATCCTTCATGGACTTGGGGAGCAACAAATGGATCATTACACTATTTTAGATTCCACCCGCATAAGATTGGTTTTAATGCTCGTGGCGATGGTGTCGTTGTTTTCCATGTGGATATCATTGGCGTGAAAAATAAGAAAATTCCACTTTCATTTTGGGATCTGGACTATGGCCAGCACATTCGTGTACCAAAACTAATTGAGGCTTATCACAGAACACCAACTAAAGTTGTCTATGAAGGGGGCCACTGGTTTGGCGGTGCTCCGGGTAAATCAATGGGGATTCAAGCTAAATACCTGCAAAATATCTACCAATGCGTAACCGGCCACCCACCAGAACTTCACGATCTACAAAAAGAAAATTTCACTATCCGGGAGATGGCAATTCTGACTGGCATGTCCAAAAGCACCGTTGGCCGGAAGCTAAGGGACGACTAATTCTTGCAAACAAAAAGCTACATTAACTCACTCTATGTGATGTGAGATAATGTAGCTTTTTCTTCTCTATAATATTTCTTACTGATGAGCGTCAAGCCATGCACTCATCGCTACTCCTCTTCCCGCAGCTGGCTCCGCTTGTTGAAGTAATTGCGGTAGGACAGGTAGCCCGCGATCACGGCACCCAGGCCAGTCGCTGACAAAAGCATGAAAGTGACCATAATCTGGTACTTGATGGCATAAACTGGGTCCACGCCGGCAAAAATCAACCCGGACATCATCCCCGGCAGACTGACCAGCCCCACCGTCTTAGCCGAGTCGATCGTCGGCTGCATGGCAGTCTTGATGCTCCGCCGCAGGATGGTCATGCTAGCCGTCTTCACGTCAGCCCCGAGGGCGATTTTTTCCAAAACCTGCTGGCGCTGGTCATGGAAACCCGTGGCTAAAGCCTTATAGCACAGACCCATAGCCACCATCTCATTGCCGGCGATCATCCCCGTAATCGGAATGATCTGCATCGGCTTCAGCTTCACCGTCTGAGTCAGCAGCAGTACGCCCAGGGTGATGTAAGTCCCGATCAAAAGGGCCACGATTGACTGCCAGAGCTGGCGGTTCGGGTTGGGATCCCGCTTATTGGCGTTCCAGGCCGCGTTAAAAATGATAAACAAGGTCATCAAGAGGGTCAAAAGGGCATTGTTGACCTGCATGATGAACTTCAAGACGTAGCCGACGATGACCAGCTGGACGATGGCCCGGCCCACGCTGTAAAAAATGTCCTTGGTCAAGCCCAGCCTTTCCTTCCAGGAAATCGCCACGGACACCAGGACCAAGGCAAAAGAAAAGATTAATGACAGATCGCTGACAGCCATTGCTTTCATTTTAAAACTCCTCCTTTTTCCATGTGCAGGAGCTGCTTGGAAGCGGCCAGCTCCTCTTGGTCGTGGGTCACCTGCACGATCGTGGTCCCCTCCTGGTGCACCCGGGCGATCAGCTGGTGGACGATCTCCTTGCTCTCTTCATCCAGCCCGGTCGTCACCTCGTCCAACAGGAGGACCTCCGGCCGGAAAAGCAGGTTGCGGATTAAAGCAACCCGCTGCTTCTCCCCGCCAGACAAGGTGGTAATCTTTTTATCCAAATAATCAGCTGGCAAATCCACCTGCTTCAAGGCTTCCTGGGCCCGCTTTTCAGCAAAGTCCTGCTTGCGGATGGCAAAAGGCAGGGCCAGGTTGTCCTTAACCGTTTCGTCGAACAAGGTTGGCTGCTGGAAGCAGTAGGACACCTGCCGGCGGTACTGGACCAGATCCAGGTTATCAAGATTTTGCCCCTTGTAAAAAATCTCTCCCTTATTAGGCGAGATCAAGCCCGCGATCAGCTTCAAAGTCGTGCTTTTCCCGCTGCCCGACGGTCCGGTCAAGGTGAGGTAGTCCCCCTCCTCCACGGCAAAGGAAACATCTTGCAGGATTTCCTGGTCACCAGCCCGGTAGGCCACCTGCTTGAGTTCAATGAGTGCCATTTTCTTCCTCCTGATTTCTATAATTTTCATACTGCAGTTACATTATAGTCCAAAAAGGACGAGCCGCTTTTGCTAAACGACTCGTCCTTTTTCACTTGTTTTTTCAAAATTTGATCAAAACCTTGCCCCGGCTATGGCCGTGGGCCACATCTTCCATGGCTTCTTTCACCTGGTCCAGGGAATACCGCTTGCCCAAGGCTGGACGCACCTGGCTCTTAGCCAAGATCTCACTGGCCTGGGCCAGCTGAGAGCCGTTGACTTCAACGAAGATAAAGTCGTAATGCTGCTGCTTTTTCTTCGCCTGACGCTCAATCTTAGCCGCTGCCAAGCCAAACAAGATCTGCTTGCCCCAGCTCATCCCCATTCTTTTGGCAAAAGTCCGGTTAGGCATAGCCCGCAAAGACACGATCCGGCCGCCCTTCTTCAAAATTTCCATTTGCTTGAAGAGCTCTTCTCCGCCCAAGGTATCGATCACCAGGTCCAAGTCCTTGACCAGCTTGGTATAGTCTTCCTTCCGGTAGTCGATAAACTGGCTGACCCCCAAGGCTAAAAGTTCTTCCTTCTTAGCCCCGGATCCGGTCGTAATCACCTTCAAGCCCCGGGCCACGGCGAGCGGAATGGCCATAGCGCCAAAGCTCCCGCTGCCGCCGGAGATAAACAGGGTCTGCCCTGCCTTGGCCTCCAGCAGGTCAAAGGCCTGCATGGCCGTCAAGGCCGTCAATGGAACCGCCGCGGCTTCTTCATCGGTCAAGTAATCTGGCACCTTAGCCACTGCCTGCTCACTGATGACGATTTCTTCAGCAAAAGCCCCCATATTGTCCAAAGGAGTCCGGGCATAGACCCGGTCACCGGCTTGGAAATTTTTGACAGCAGAACCTGCCTGCTTGACGATGCCGACAAATTCGTTGCCCAAAGTCTGGGGCAGCTTGTAAGGCACGACCAGCTTCAAGTCCCCGTGAGCCAGAAGGTTGTCCAGTGGGTTCACCGCGGCTACCTTGCTTTCAATCAGCAAGTCATGATCGCCGACTGCCTTGGCCTCTGCCGTGGTCAATTTGATAATTGGGTTCTTCGCGTCATATTTAATCAGTTGTGCTTCCAGCATCTGTTTCCTCCGCGGCTTGCTTCAGCCGGTCAATAACGTCATCCAGGCTGTCCTTGGCCAGCGCCTCTTTCAGTTGTCTCTCCGCTTCATCTAAAAAAGGAAAGACGGCTTGCTTGATATTTTTGCCAACGGGACAAGTCGGGTTGGGATTCTGGTGAATTTGAAAAATCTCCACGTCATCCCCGTTGACTGCCTGGTAAATTTCCAGCAGGGACAAATCTTCCGGCCGCTTCAGCAGCCGCGTTCCTGACTTCCCCCGCTGGCTGGCAATGATCCCATGGTCCTTCAAAAGGGCCATCACCTTACGGATATAACTGGCATTAGTGCCGACGCTCCTGGCCAAGTCATCGGAATTCAAATCCCGGGGGCTGGTGGCCAGCATAACTAAAATATGGATCGCTACCGTGTACTTCGTGTCTCTCATGCCTGCTCCTTCGTTAATGTATCTGATACAAATACATTACCAGGAAGATTAAACTCTTGTCAACTGCTTAGCTTTATTTTGGGCAAGAAAAAACCGCCACCCTGCAGGTGACGGTTAAAATATGCTGACTAGAGGATTCGAACCTCCGACCCCTTCATTACTAGTGAAGTGCTCTGCCAACTGAGCTAAGTCAGCGACTCTTGTGCCTTAACACAGTTATTAATTAAACCATAAAAACGTGTCCTTGACAAGAGCTTT
>SFHY01000137.1 GCA_004556255.1 Lactobacillus delbrueckii | reverse complement strand
GCAATCTTGATCATGGGTTATTCCAACAATGCCCTGGGCCTTTTCCAAATTGAAAATTCTGGTTCCAGAATCGACGTTGACCGCTTCAACGCCAAGCTGGTGCCAACTGACTGGCTGCGGAGCGATTTTCCGACCATCATCGGTGACAAGGTTTTTACCTATGATGCCAGCAGCCAAAAGGTGAACTACGCGGACGCGGTTTCCGATTTCGTAATGAAGGTTAGTGAACTCTATAAGTCAAAGGGGACGACAGCATCAGGCCACACCTATGAAGATATTATCGGTACTGATTTTTATAAGGCTTGCCAGCTGTTAAATTTTGACCCGCTTGACTACAGCACCTACACGGCTTTTTTCCAAGACAGCAATGTCATCACCGGGAAAACGGCAGCTAACGAAACGCAGAACGCGGTTTGGGAACTCTACAAGGAATACGGCTTTAAGTACAACGAGAAAAATCCCGCATCTTTAGGGACGATCGGCAAGGAGATCTACGAAAAGGCCAAGACTTTGGACTTCCTGGAAGAAGCACCGAATGAAAGCAAAGTTTCACTTACCGGCGACGCGACTTTTACCTACAAGAACGGCCGCTGGGAAACTGGAACTTTGAAGGTCAACGAACCAAGCGACTACCACGGCCAGTACACTTTGACCCTGCCAAGCGGGGTGACTACGGACAGTGGTACGACCAAGGTTGCCGGCAATACTGAGTTCAAGCTGATCTCAGCAACTGAACCGCCGAAGAGCGGGACCATTAGCGCTACTTCAGACCTGCTTTACCTGACTAATTTTCACCTTTTCGAACCAACTAACGAGACGGAGAAGACGGAGTTCCAGTCCATGGTTGGGGCTAAGTTTGGCAAAAAGAGGGTCACTGCCTCTACTTCTTACAGCATTAAGAGCACGGCCGGCTTAAAGGTCTACAAGTACGTCACGGGAGCAGACGGCAAGGCCGACACTTCTAAGCCGGTCAAGGGCGTCAAGTTCAAGGTGACTTACCCGGACAAGACGACCAAGGAAATCACGACCAACATCAGCGGGGTGGCCAGCCTGTCCGGCCTGGAACCTGGTGAATACACGGTTGAAGAAGTCAGCGTTGACGGGGCAAACCCTAAGGTTGTCCTGCCAAGCAAGGAAAGCGACCGGATCAAAAAGGTGACGGTCAAGGCCAGCAACACTGACGACAACGCGGCGTCTGTAACTTTCAGCGACGAAGGCTACGAATCAGCTTTGAAGATCTACAAGTACGTCAAGGGAGCAGACGGAAAAGCAGATACTTCCCAGCCGGTCAAAGGGGTCAAGTTCAAGGTGACCTACCCGGACAAGACGACCAAGGAAGTTGAAACCGGCGAAGAGGGGACGGCAACCCTGACCGGCCTGGCGCCTGGTGAGTATACGGTTGAAGAAAGCAGCGTTGAAGATTCCGACCCGGTCGTAGTCCTGCCGGATGCCAGTGACCGGACCCAAAAGGTGACGGTTACCGCTAAAAACACGGCATCCAGTCCGGCTAAGGCCACTTTCTCCGATGAAAGCGACGACGGCCAATTGACCATCATTAAGGTCGACAGCGACGACTACACCAAGACCCTGCCGGGAGCCAGCTTCAAGCTGGAAAAACTCTCCGGTTCAACTTGGAAGGAAGTCTCCGCCAGCTCGGTTTCCTCTGCGGCAACCTTGACGACCGACAGCAAGGGCCAGCTGGATCTGTCTAAACTGGCCAAGAACGCGGTCTACCGCTTGACTGAAACTTCTGCCCCTGCCGGTTACATGGTCAACAGCCAGCCTTACTACCTGGTCTGGCTGGGCGGAAAAAAGACAGCAGATTCTGTCTACGCGTCTTTGCCAGCTGCAATCAACAAGGAAATCGGCGCTCAGAGCAAGATCCGCTTCTTTACAGAAGCCGAGGGATCCCTCTACGTGCCGAACGCCGCAACTGATCTTACGGTGACCAAAAAGTGGCTGAACAGCGATGGCTCAGAGTCAAGCAAGGCTGGCGCCTCCAGCGTCAAGGTCAACCTTTACAAGCAGACCACTGATGGGGTTAACGTTAAGCTTTACATGACTGATGCCAGCGGCAAGACGACCGGCAAGGACTACTCAGTCAAGAAAGGGACTAAGATCGGCTTTTCCTGGGCCAGCAGCCTGTACTCCGTCATCGTCAATGGCGAAGAACAAAAGCTGGCCAGCGGCGCTAAAACTTTTACCAGCGACAAGCTGGACGAAAACACAACTATTGTAGTCAAGTCCTCCGGCGACTTGGGCGACCCGGAAGTCACCAAGACCGACGCGACTGTCGCAAGTGACAAGACCCTGGTGGACACGGTCAGCCTGTCAGACGCTGACAACTGGCAGTACACCTGGTCCAAGCTGGCCCGGCAGGACGAAAACGGCAATAACCTCCTTTACACGGTTAAAGAAGAGGCCGTTTCTGGCTACATCACCAGCTACAGCAATAATGACGGTATTGCCAGCGGTGAAATCACAATCAAGAACAAGCAGAAGTCCAATATCGACTACACTCTGCCGGCAACTGGCGGGCCGGGCCTGTATTTGTACTTGCTTATCGGCCTGGGCACCGTAATCTGCGGCTTTGCCTTAGGACGGAAGTTTAAATTTTTGAAAAAACAGTAGAATATAGTACAGAAAGAATAGAAAGAGATTAGGAAGATGACTAAAAAACTTACGCAAAAGCTGGGCAGCTTGTTCAGCGCGCTGGTTCTCCTGTTCGGCTTGCTGGCTGCAATTCCAGGCAGCCTCAGCACCGCTCACGCGGCCAGCTCAATCAAGGTGACGATCAACAGCACTGGCGCAGCCTACAGCGGCTACCAGCTCTTAAAGGCTGACGTTGGTTCTGACGATGCCGTAACTTACACTCTGAACAGCAAGTACAAGGACATCGTTTTGAAGGCCGCAAGTGATGCAAGTGGCAAAACTGTCAGTGACTTTGCCGGCTTGAAGGACTTCATCAAGGACCACACTAAGTCTGACAACTCAACTGCCGGTGAAGACGCTACTTTGCGGAAGTTTGCCGACGCCGTTTACAAGGGGATCAGCTCAGCCAAGCTGGCAGCTGACCAAACTTTCAAGAGCGGGGAAAACACCCTGTCTACTGACAACGCTGGTTACTACCTGCTGGCTGACGCCACCGCTGACAGCGCGGACACTCCGCACCAATACTCAGCAACCCTGCTGACTGCCTTGGTTAACAAGGACGTGACTTTGAATGTTAAGTCCACTACTCCAGATGTCCACAAGAAGGTCATGAACAGTGAAGGCACTAAGTACGAAGACGCTACTGACTACAACATTGGCGACACTGTTCCATTTATGATCACTGGGACCATCTCCAGCCAGATTAAGTCATACGACAAGTACACTTACTACTTAAACTTCCCACACCAAAAAGAACTATGAAGCCTTGAAAACTCAATAGTTTAGCCAGTAAATATTCAATTAAGCTGCTAATGATGGCGATATAGCCTCTTGCATGTACTTCGGGAGGCGTGAAATGAAAGCGTTGGTGAACCTTTCCATCTGCTCTTCTGTCGGTTGGAAGATCTCTTTCACACTCTCGAACATGGCTTCCACCAGGGTTTGTAGGGAGTAATTGAAAGTGATGTCCGCAAGCTCGTCTACCATGCAATAAAAGAGCTCGCCTATTGTCCTATCATCTTCATCATCTCGCTTCTCAACTGACATGAACATGTAGCGCAGAAAGACGAAAGCTGTATGGGCAGTCAATGCATCATATGACAGGCCATGGTATTCAGTGCCAAGCTTCAAGAAACTCTTGCAGGTCTTGAAGAAGACCTCGATGTCCCATCTTTTGCCGTAAATTCTGATGATCTCATTTTCA
>SFHY01000136.1 GCA_004556255.1 Lactobacillus delbrueckii | reverse complement strand
CAAGGAACCTGGACCCCGTTCAGGTATGGCAGGATGCCAGCCTTTATCAAGAGGTAGGTTGAGCCAGCTGACAGTGGTGGCATGATGAAGAATGGAATGGCCAGCATCGGGTTCATGACGATTGGCAAGCCAAACAGAACTGGTTCATTGATATTAAACAAACCTGGAACCAAAGCCAGCTTACCGATACTCTTCAGCTGGGTGGACTTGGCCATGAAACACATGAAGAAGACCAGACCGATGGTCATCCCGGCACCGGTAACAGTGGTGAATTGGTCAAACAAACCTTGAATAACAATGTGGCCGCCGTGGGCTGCGTCAACATAGCCGTACTTCTTGAAGATAGCCGCGTTTTCCAAAGCGTTGGCACCCAAGATTGGGCCGGCAATCCCGCCGACCAGGGTTGACCCGTGCACGCCGAAGAACCAGAAGAATGGCACCAAAAGCGTCAAGAGTAGGATCCCACCGAAGGAGTCCGTTACTCCTTGCAAAGGAGTTTGGATGGTCGTGTAGATCCATTGGGTCATAGTCGTGTGGGCAACTTTTTCAAAGAAGATGTAAACCAGAAGCCAGCCAATCGTCAAAACAGCTGACGGAATCAAAGCGACAAAAGAGTTGGCTACGGCTGGCGGAACTTGGTCCGGCAGCTTGATCGTGATTTTGTGCTTAACGAACCAGGAGTAGATCCAGCCGGAAAGCAGGCCGACGATGATGGCCGCGATCATCCCCTGGCCACCCAGCCAGGTCCGGTCGATGAAGCCGCCCAGCAGGCCTGGTGCCTGCTCAGCTGAAATCACCGTCTTGGTCCCGTTCATGACCGCGGAAGTCGGGTTCATGATGATCAGGAAGCCGACAAAAGCCGTCATCCCGGCAGGTAGGGCTTCAATTTTTTCATTTTTGGCCCATGTATAGGCAATCCCGATGACCGCGAAGACCGCCACGATCCCGAAGGATGCATTGTAGGCCTGGTTCCAGAACTTGGTCAAACCAGTCGCATTCATCCAGTTGGCTACGGCCGGAATTGGAAACGAAGCCAAAAGTAAAAATACTGAACCAACCATGATGAATGGCAGGGAAAGCACCATCCCGTCCTTTAAAGCGACAATCGCTCTAGTGTTGACAAATTTCATGATTGGAGGAAGAATTTTTTCATTGATAAATTTTTGCATTGTTTTCTCCTCTCAAAACTCCTTTAATCATTCTACACTCACCATTTTATGTAAGCGATTGCCTCTATGCAATATTTTTTGGCCCTTTTGGAATATACCGCTTCACCCGCACAATATTCTTTTTTCGGAACAAGGTGTTCCACAAACGTCCAAGCAGTGTTAATCTAATAGCGTAAGTTGAAATCGTATTATCAAGGAGCGATACTATGGCATTTTTCGGTTTTAAAGATCTTTCCTCTCTCTCTAGCGTCGACATGACCATCTACCGCTATGTCTCACAGAACCCGGACAAGGTCGTCTACATGCGGGTCCGTGACATCGCACAAAACGCCCACGTGTCCAATTCATCGGTCATGCGCTTCATCCATAAGATCGGCTTCAACAGCTTCCCGGAGTTCAAGGCTTACCTCAGCCACAACGACCTCCTCTCCAAGCCCAAGGTCAGTGAAATGACCTATTTTGACGCCAGCAACTTCCCTAAAGACATCTCCCTTCGCCTGGAACTGGTAGCCAATGCCATCTACCAAAGCGACAATGTAGTGACCTTGGGCATAGGCGAGTCAGCCTTTATGGCGGAATATGCCGCCCGCCGCATGGCTTTTTTAGGTTATAACGCCAATGCCATCACCGACCCCTTCTATCCCTTGGAGAGCAAGTTGAAGAACGCGGTCAACACGATCATTATCTGCTTTTCCGTTTCTGGGGAAACGACGGAATTGATCGAGCTGGTCAACAAATTCGTCAACAATGATGAAGTCACCCTGGTCTGCGTCAGCAGCAACGAGGCCAGCACCATCGCTAAAATGAGCCGGTACGTGCTCAGCTTCAGCGAGGAGCGGCACTACCTAGCCAACTACTACGACCTTTCCTCCCAGATCCCGGTCATGTACATTATTGAAAGCCTGGACCATGTCCTGGAAAAAATGGTCACTGACTAGTTTTGGAACACAATGTTCCAAAACTGGTACAAGAAGCTATTTTTATTTTTTATGTCAAAAGCCCTTTTGCTAATTCTCTTTGAGCAACCGATTTCATATAATGACTCCTATAGGATTAACACAGCAAAGGAGTAAAAAATGACTAAGACTTTTAAAGACGGCTTCCTGTGGGGCGGCGCCGTAGCTGCCCACCAGCTGGAAGGAGCCTACCAGGAAGGCGGCAAGGGCTTGTCCATCGCCGACATGATGACCCTGGGCAGCCGGGACCAGGCCCGGGAATTAACCGATGAAATCGTGCCGGGCACGTACTACCCCAACCACGTGGGCAATGACTTCTACCACCACTACAAGGAAGATGTCAAGCTGATGGCGGAAATGGGCTTCAAGGCCTTCCGCACCTCAATTGCCTGGAGCAGGATTTTTCCAAATGGCGACGAGACCGCTCCTAATGAAGCCGGCCTGGCCTTTTATGACGACTTGTTTGACGAGCTCTTGAAGTACGGCATCCAGCCAGTTATTACTCTGTCGCACTTTGAAATGCCCTTGAACCTGGTCAAAAAGTACGGCGGCTGGGCCAACCGGGACTTGATCACCATTTTTGCCCGCTTCGCCCATGTCTGCTTTGAACGCTACCATGACAAGGTCAAGTACTGGATGACTTTCAACGAGATCAACAACCAGACCAACTACGAAAGCGACATTTCCGTCTATGAAAACTCCGGCATCAAGTTCAAGGCCGGCGATGACAAGCAGAAACTGATGTACCAGGCGGCCCACTACGAGCTGGTGGCCAGTGCCCAGGCGGTCCAGATCGCCCACGCCATTGACCCCAGCCTCCAGGTCGGCTGCATGCTGGCCTTCTGTCCGATCTACCCGGCCAGCTCCAAGCCAGAGGACATCCTTTTTGCCCAAAGAGCCATGGACAGCCGCCTTTACTTTGGCGACGTTCACGTCAACGGCACCTACCCTAACTGGCTGCAGGCATATTTCACCGAAAAAGGCTATGACCTGGACATCACCGACCGGGATCTGGAAATTCTCAAAAAAGGTACGGTCGACTATGTCGCCTTCTCCTACTACATGTCCTTTACGGCCAAGTACAGCGGCCACTGGGATTACCGAGAATATTCCGACCTGGTCGCTAATCCCTATATCAAGAGCAATGACTGGGGCTGGGCCATCGACCCGGTTGGCCTGCGCTATGCCTTGAACTGGATGACCACCCGCTGGCACAAACCCCTCTTTATCGTGGAAAACGGCCTGGGGGCCTACGACAAGTTGACTGCAGACAAGCAGATTCACGACGACTACCGGATCGACTATCTCAGAGACCACCTGGTCCAAATGGAAAAAGCCGTCGCTGACGACGGCGTGGATCTCTTAGGCTACCTGCCCTGGGGCTGCATCGACCTGGTCAGCGCCAGTACTGGCGAAATGAAGAAGCGCTACGGCTTTATCTACGTCGACGAGGACGACTATGGCCGGGGCAGCTTCAAGCGCTACCCAAAAGACTCCTTCTACTGGTACAAGAAGGTGATCGCTTCTAACGGGGCAAATTTAAGCTGACTTTTTCCAAAAACTTCACTCCCAAATATAAAACGGTACACTCAAAAACACATAAAACTTAAAGTAAAAACTTAAGGCACAATCAGCAATCCGCAAAAAATATAAAAGAATCTGAGAAAAAAGACTCTAACGAATAAAAAAGGCTTCTAGAAGTGAAAAACTTCTGGAAGCCTTTTTCTATGCA
>SFHY01000013.1 GCA_004556255.1 Lactobacillus delbrueckii | reverse complement strand
AAAAAGGCAGGAAAGATAGAAAAAACAAAAAAGACACCCGACTGGGTGTCTTCCGCGCAATTGCGTTAGCTGGATTCGAACCAGCGCATGACGGTACCAAAAACCGTTGCCTTACCACTTGGCTATAACGCAATCTTCAATTCAACCAAGGGACGGCTTCTTGCATCCCCCGGCCAAATAATATCATACTTAACTTTTTAACTCTTGGCAAGTCTTTTTTTACAAAAAAATTTGCTTTAGCCAAGATTCACTTAAAAAAGTTAACCATTAACCAGCTTTTTGGCCTTTTTCTCAGCCTTCAAGCCTTCAAAATAAGCCCGTTCTTCTTTCACGTTGCCCAAGGCGATCGTCCCCCGCTTCTGGTTAATACTCAAGTCATCGATAATGGCATCGACCAGCTCCCAGAAATAGGGACTGGCAGCGGCTAAATCATCGCTCTCCCCCACGCAGAGGTGGGCTGCCCGGCTCATCAAGAGCCAGGCCCGGCCTGCTTCTTCCTGCATCTTCTGGTGGGCCTTCTCCAGGGTCTGCCTAGAGCTCAGTTCCAGGCGCTGAGCCTGCTTTTGAAAGTCTTCTTCGCATTCTTCTTCCACTGCCAGGGCAAAAATGATCACTTCGCCCAGGGCCCGGCTGGCAAAAGCAAAGTA
The DNA here is from genome assembly GCA_004556255.1 of Lactobacillus delbrueckii. Classification (GTDB taxonomy): domain Bacteria; phylum Bacillota; class Bacilli; order Lactobacillales; family Lactobacillaceae; genus Lactobacillus; species Lactobacillus delbrueckii_B. Next base: position 17,777 of record SFHY01000013.1, on the reverse strand, counting down.
TCTGTCTCCCCCCTTTTCCCGGCTGGCCGCCAGGGCTGCCCGCAGCTGACCCAAAAGGGGGGCAAAGTCCGCCGCCGGGTCGAGCTGGTTGCTGGAAAGGCTGGCGTAAAAGGCTGCCTGCTGGTCCCCTTCTTCCGCTAAGGCCAGATACAGCTGCCTGGCCTGCTTAAAGCGTTTAGCCCGGTAGGCCTGCTTGGCTTCAGCGTAAATTTCCACCCGGTCTTTCAAATCAAATTGCCGGCGCAGTTCGCTGGCTGAATAGGCCGCCCCGCAAGACTGGCAGACGAAACGGCTGCCTTCTTTTTGTAAATCTCTTTGTCCGCAAAGCTCACACTTGATTTTTCTCATTGGCTATTTCCCCATGTTGACTTAATTTATCGTACTTGTAACCGCTTACTAACCGCTATTATAGCAAAAGTTTGTGAAAAATACAGATTAAAAAAACAAAAAATCAAGACCCAGTTTGGTCTTGATTTAAAGAATGATGTTGATAAACTCAGTTGCTCTGCGTGCTTTCTGCTCCCGGAGCAACCTCAATCATGAATTCTGAACTTGTCCAGGTTGACTTATCCGGGTAAGTGACTTTGATCTGGGTCTTGTAGCTGCCGACCTTGGCAAAGTCTGGGGCCGTTAGGTAGCTGGCCTGGCTGCCAGCTGGCAGGGAAGCGAAGTTGGCAATCAGGCTGGAAGCAGCGATTGCCTTGCCCGCCTCGGTCTTGGCAGCCAAAAGGACTGGCGTGTAGCGGCTTGAATCAGCGGGATCTTTAACAGTTACCGTCAAAAAGGCGCTGGTCTCCTTGCTCTTGTCCGGGTAGGTCACCTGGATCTTGGTCCGGTAGCTGCCGGCCTTTTGCCAATTTGGCTGGGCAGTAAAGGCAAACTTGCTCTTCTTCGGCAGGCTGGAGAGGTTAGTGACCAGCTGGCTTGGGGACAGCTTCTGCCCTAAGGTCACCTGGCCTGGGCGAACCTTGACCTGGTAGCGGGCCTTATCAGTCTGCCGCTTGACCGTGACCTTAACAAATCTTGTCACTTCCCAGCTCTTATCCGGGTAAGTTACTTTGACAGCAAGCAGGTAAGTCCCGGCCTGCTTGGTGTTGATCTTTTGCGAGAGCTGATACTTGCTCTTCTTTGGCAGGGCCTTAGCGTTTTTAATTAAGGACTTGGCTGTTAATTTCGCCCCATAAGCGACGGTCTTGCCCTTGACCTTAGGCTGGTACTTGCTCTTGTCTTTCTGCCGCTTGACCGTCACTTTAACCTGCCGGGTGTATTCCTGGCTCTTGTCTGGGTAGGTGACCAAAACGGCCGTGTAGTAGCTCCCGGCCCGCTTGAAGTTTGGCACTCGGGCAAAGCGGAAGCTGGTCTTCTTAGGCAGTTTTGCCCGGTTGGTGACCAGGCGCTTGGACTTGAAGGCCTGGCCAAAAGCCGTGCTCTTCCCCTTCACCTTGGCCTGGTAGCGCTTGGCGTCTGAGACGCGCTTCTTGGCCTTCTTGCTCTTCTTAGCCTTTTTATGCTTTTTGACCGTCTTCTTAGCCTGCCAGGCATGGCCATAAACGCTGACGGTTACTTCCTGGCTGGTCTCCATTGAATTGTCCGGATAAAGGAGGCGGATCCGGGTCTTATAGATCCCCGCCTTGGCAAAATTGGGCTCGGGCACGAATTCATAAACCGTGTTTTCTGGCAGGCTCTTGGCATTCTTGACCAGTTCCCGGGCAATCCGGTATTCGCCTTCCCGGACCTGCAAGTTTCTAACTTCTGGACTATATTCATTTGCCTGACTGGCCTGGCTGACCTGGCCCGTTAAAAGGCAAAGGGGCATAAGGGCAGCGGCTGTAAGGACGCTATATAGCTTCTTCATTTTTTATTCCTCCAAAACACAATTCAAGCATTTTTATCAAACACATACTTTATAAGTTAATTATAGTCCAAATCGTTTTATTTTTGTGCCCGCTTTCAGAATATTTGGCCAGCTTTTTTCCATAAAAAAAGCTGCCAGAATCTGGCAGCTCATGCAAAAAATTATCTTTACTTTCTAACTCTTATTCGCTCCGGACCTTGCTGTGGAAGGACATGCGGAAGCTGGCTTCGAAGTCTTCCCCGCTTGCCAGCCGGTTCATCCCCTTCTTATCTTCCAGGTCCCCGTCAGTATCGGTAAGGTCAGCGATCCCCCACCATGGTTCGATGCAGACGTAATCAGCCGTCTTTGGATACTGAGACCAGATGCCCACATAAGGAGCTGAATCAGTTCTGACATTGATGTGGAAGCGGCTGGTTTCCGTCTTGATGGAGAACTTGTTGTCCGGGTGCCGCATCACCAGCACCATGGCATCATCCTTAAAGAGATCGTCAGTGATCGTGATCAAGGATTCAGTTGGGGCCAGGGACCGCTTTTCCCAGTTGAGCAGGCCGCCTTCCAGCGGCACCTGCACCCGGGGCTTGGCCGGGTTGACCTGCAGGTAGAAGTCATCCTTTTTGACCCCGTCTTCAACCGGCAGGGCAAAGCCCGGGTGGCCGCCGACGCCGAAGATCATGTCCCCCTCGCCCTTGTTGGTGACGTGGAAGCTTTCCTTGATCATGTTGTTCAAAAGCTCATAGCTGACCCGGAATTCAAACTTGAAGGGGTAGACAGCTCTGGTTTCCTCTGTATCCGTCAAAAGGAAGGTCAGCTTTTCCTTAGTCTGCTCTTCCAGGGCAAATTCCATGTTGCGGGCAAAGCCGTGCTGGCCCATGTGATAAGTCTGGCCCTGGTAGCTGTATTCATCATTCTTCAGCTTGCCCACGATCGGGAACAGGACTGGAGCATGCCGGCCCCAGACTTCCGGGTCAGCCTGCCAGATGTATTCATTTCCAATATGCTTGCCAATGACGCTCTGCAACTCTGCCCCGCAGCTTGATACCGTAACCTTCAGAATCTCGTTTTCGATAGTATAATCCATTATTTGCCCCTTAATCCTCTTATTTTTTCTAAACTCAATCGCATTTTACACTAATTCAAGAACAATTTGCCAAAAATCTTTCCCTTTACAGGATGAACTTGGTCAAGTCCTTGTTCTTGACGATATCGCTCAATTTCTGTTCGACATAGGCTTGGGTGATGGTGATTTGCCCCATTTCCATGTCCGGCCCTTCATAGAGAACTTCTTCCAGCAGCTTCTCCAAGATCGTCGCCAGACGGCGGGCACCGATATTGTCCGTCCCCTGGTTGACTTCAAAGGCAATTTCAGCAATCTTGTCGACCGCTTCAGCCGTGAAGACCAGGTCAACCCCGTCAGCCTTCAGCAAGGCAATGTACTGCTTTAAGAGGGAGTTTTGCGGGTCCTTCAAGATTCTGACGAAGTCATCCTTGGTCAAGGCGTCCAGCTCAACTCTGATCGGGAACCGGCCCTGCAGTTCCGGAATCAGGTCGCTTGGCTTGCTTTCAGCAAAGGCCCCGGCCGCGATAAAGAGGATATGGTCGGTTGAAAGCGGACCGTACTTAGTGCTTACGGTTGAGCCTTCAACGATCGGCAGGATGTCTCTTTGCACCCCTTCTCTTGAGACGCCGGCGGAGTTGCGCTTGTCAGCCGCGGTAATCTTGTCGATTTCGTCGATGAAGATGATCCCGCTCTGCCCGGCCCGGTCCATGGCCTTTTGGTAGATGTCGTCATAGTTGACCAGCTTCTTTTCTTCTTCTTGGACCAAAAGCTTTCTGGCCTGGCTGACTGGCAGGGTCCGCTTGACCTTCTTCTTAGGAAGCATGTCGCCCAGCATGCTAGACATGTCCATCCCCATCTGCCCCATCATGTCGCCCATTGGGTTGGCCTTTGGAGCTTGTTCAACTTCGATGGTGACTTCTTCGTTTTCCAAAAGCCCCCGGTCCAGCTTTTCAGCCACGCTGAGTCTTTGGTTTCTGATCTCATCGGTGACTTCTTCTGTTTCTTCCGGCATCCCGCCGCCAGCCAGCAGGCTCTGCATCATTTCCTGCATCTGCTGCATCTGGTTTTGCCGGTTGTTGCGCTTAACGCCCGGCACCAGCAGGCGGACCAGGGTCTTGTTGGCCTGGCGGATGGCCTGGCCTTCAACCTTGGCAAATTCTTCTTTTTCCACGATCCGGACAGCTTCATTAGCCAGGTCCCGGACCATGGATTCAACATCCCGGCCCACGTAGCCGACTTCGGTAAACTTGGTAGCCTCAACCTTGACGAAAGGCGCGTCGACGATGTCCGCCAGGCGGCGGGCGATTTCCGTCTTCCCGACCCCAGTTGGCCCGGCCATCAAAATGTTCTTCGGCGTAATGTCCTTTTGCACGTCTTCTGGCAGCTGGGCCCGGCGGTAGCGGTTGTACAGGGCGATAGCCACGGACTTCTTGGCCTCATTCTGCCCGACGATGTACTTGTCCAGCAGGTCAACGATCTGCTTTGGCGTTTTCTCTCTCATCCCTATTTTTCCTCGATTTCATCCGTAACAATCTCGTGGTCGGTAAAGACATCGATGTCCGCAGCGATGTTGACTGCTTCCTTGGCGATTTCACTGGCCGTCATCCCGCTGGCATGCCGGAGCATCCCCACAGCCGCTGCCTGGGCATAGTAGCCGCCTGAGCCGATGGCTACCACGCTCTCGTCTGGTTCGAGCACTTCCCCGTTGCCGGAAATCAAGAGCAGGTCCTGGTCGTTAAAAGCAATGACCATGGCTTCCAATTTCTGCAAAGCCGGGTCTTTCCGCCAGGACTGGGCCATTTCCACGGCTGCCCGGCGCAAGTCGCCGCTGTAGCTTTCCAGCTTTCCCTCCAGCATTTCCTGCAGGCTGACGGCATCTGCCACCCCGCCGGCAAAGCCGATCACCACTTGGTCGTGGTAAATGCGGCGGATCTTCTTGGCCGTGGTCTTGGCGATGATGCTCTTGCCCAGGGTCACCTGGCCGTCGCCGGCAATCGCCGTCTGGCCATTGTATTTTACTGAACAAATCGTTGTCATTTTCTTCCTCCGTTTGTTTGCTTTTCTATTGCTCGCGTTATTTAAAAATCTTGCTAAAAAGCGGAAATGATTGCCGCTTTCCAACCATTTTCATAATAACACTTTTCCTCATTTTCGGGGAAAATGCTGGCGATATTCCGCCGTGAGATGCTGCATGCTGACATGAGTATAGATCTGGGTTGTAGACAAGTCCTCATGGCCCAAGAGCTCCTGCACGCTCCTGAGGTCCGCCCCGTTGTTGAGCATGGCGGTGGCGAAGCTGTGGCGGAGTTCATGGGGGTGGGCAGCAGCCGTCAAGCCTGCTTTTTGAAAAATTTGCTGGACGGCTTTGGCAATCCCCCGGCTGGAAATTGGCCTGCCGAGCTTGTTTAAAAAAACTGCCCCGGTATCTGGCTCATTTTTCAATAAACTTGGCCGGGCCGCTTGCAGATATTCCTCCAAGTACTTTTTGCTCTCTTGGTCAAAAAAGACATAGCGGTCCTTATTGCCCTTGCCGTGCACCAAAATCATGCCGTTTTCCAGGTCAAGCTGCTGGATTTTCAAGTCAGTCAGTTCGCTCAGCCGCATCCCGGTCGCGTAAAAAAGCGCTACAATTGCCCGGTTGCGGACTGTTAACGGTTTGCCATCGTTTAGCGAGCGGATGACCTGGCCGACTTCATCCTGGTAGAAAAATTCCGGCAGCTTTTTCTCCCCCCGCCTAAGCTGAATGGCCACGGTCGGGTCTGCTTTGACCAAGCCTCGCCTGGTTAAAAAGCGGTAAAAAGACTTTAAACTGGATAACTTCCGGGACAAAGTGCTGGCAGCCAGCTTTTGCCCGCTTGCCTGCAGGTAAATTTCCAGGTCCCGGCGGGAAATTTGCTCCCAGCCGGCAAAGCCCCCGTTTTCCTGCCAGAATTTCTTAGCTGCTGCCAGGTCCTTTTGGTAGGCCAGGACGGTTTTGGGGCTGTAAGAGCGCTCGTTTTTCAGGTAGGAAAGAAACTGCTCTTCAAGGGTCATTAGTCAGCCAGCTTCTCTGCCTTAAAGGCGGCCAGGTCGGCCAGGCCCCGTTCGCTGATCTTTTCGTGGCGCTCGCGCTTGTTTCTGATCTTCTTGCCCTCCAGGCCCGGAATCAAGGCAAAGCTGGCGTTCATTGGCTGGAAGTGCTTGGCATCAGTGGTCGTGATGTAGTGAGCCATAGAGCCAAGGGCAGTGGTTACCGGGAATTCAACCGTCTCTTGCCCCAGTGCTTCTCTAGCCGCGTTAATCCCGGCGACCAGGCCGCTGCCGGCACTTTCCACGTAGCCTTCCACCCCGGTCATCTGGCCGGCAAAGAAGAGGCCCGGCCGCTTTTTGGCTTCATAGCTGGCCTTTAAAACTTCCGGGCTGGCCATGTAGGTGTTCCGGTGCATCTTGCCGTAGCGGACGAAGCGGGCGTTTTCCAGGCCAGGAATCATTTGGAAGACCCGCTTTTGTTCCCCGTACTTGAGGTGGGTCTGGAAGCCCACGATATTGTACATGGAGGCAGCAGCGTTGTCCTGGCGGAGCTGGACGACAGCGTAAGGAGTCTTGCCGTCCTTCGGGTTCTCCAGGCCGACTGGCTTTAAAGGACCAAAGAGCATGGTCTTGGCCCCCCGGGCCGCCATGACTTCGATCGGCATGCAGCCTTCAAAGACCTCGCTGTTTTCAAAGCCGTGCATTTCAGCAGTTTCCGCGTGAACCAGGGCATTGGCAAAGCGGTCGTATTCTTCCTTGGTCATCGGGCAGTTGAGGTAGGCGGCTTCGCCCCGGTCATACCGGCTCTTCTTGTAAACGATGTCCATGTCAATGGAGTCAGCCGCGATGATTGGGGCGGCCGCGTCAAAGAAGTGGAGGCTTTCGGTGCCTTCAAAGTCCTGGATCTTTTCTGCCAGGCTGTCGCTAGTCAAAGGACCGGTCGCGATAACAGTGATGCCTTCTTTTGGCAGGTCAGTGATTTCTTCATCATGGATGGTCACTTCCGGCAGGCTGGTCAATTTGTCGGTCACGTACTTGGAGAAAAGCTCCCGGTCAACGGCTAGTGCCCCGCCGGCTGGCACCTGGCAGGCATCAGCGGCTTGCATGATCAAGGAGTCCATCTGCCGCATTTCTTCTTTCAAGAGGCCAACGGCGTTTGAGAGCTGGTTGGACCGCATGGAGTTGGTGCAGACTAATTCCGCGAAATTGCCGCTTTCATGGGCCGGAGTCATTTTCTTTGGCCGCATTTCGTACAAGTCGACCTTGATCCCTCTTTTAGCCAGCTGCCAGGCTGCTTCGCTGCCGGCTAACCCGGCGCCGATTACAGTAACTTTTTCTGTCATTTGTTTCAATCCTTCGCTTAAAAATTATCTACTTGCTATTTTACCGAAAAAGCTCTTTCCCGCCTAATCGCACGCTCTAAACAAAGATGTCACCAAGGGCCTTGGTGACATCTTTGCTTTAATTTTCAACTTATTCGGCTTCTTCGCCTTGTTCTTCTCTTGGCTCTTCCTTGTAGTCGCCGTTCGGGCAGAGGACGACAATGCCATCCTTGCGCTTCTTTTCGACCAGGAAGTGGCCGTCGTTCGGGCAGACCCGGCTGATCGGCTTGTCCCAGGAAACGAAGTCGCAGTCTGGGTAGCGGGAACAACCATAGAATTTCCGGCCCCGCTTGGACTTCTTTTCCAGAACTTCGCCTTCCCCGCACTTCGGGCAGGTCACGCCGACCTTCTTGACGATGGTCTGGGTGTGGCGGCAGTCCGGGAAACGGGAGCAGCCGTAGAACTTACCATAGCGGCCCATCTTGACCAGCATCGGCGCTCCGCAGATCTCGCAGTCAAAGCCAGCTGGCTGGTCCTTGATCTGGATCTTCTGAATCTCGCTGTCCGCCTTCTCCAATTCCTTGGAGAATGGCTTGTAGTACTGGTCAACCACGCTGACCCAGTCCTTCTTGCCTTCTTCAACTTCGTCAAGTTCATCTTCCAGCTTGGCCGTGTAGTCAACGCTGGTGATGTCCGGGAAGAACTGCTCAACCAGGCCGTCGACGATCTCACCCAGTTCAGTTGGCATGATTGCCCGGCCTTCCAGCTTGACATAGTTCCGGGACTGGATGTTCTGAATGGTCGGCGCGTAAGTTGACGGCCGGCCAACCCCGTTTTCTTCCAGGGCCCGGACCAGGCTGGCTTCAGTATAGCGGGCCGGCGGCTGGGTGAAGTGCTGCTTGTTGTCTGACTTGGTCAGCTTGACCTCGTCGCCCTCTTCCAGGGCTGGCAGGGCCACGTTCTTTTCACTCCGGTTGTCATAAACCTTGGTGTAACCGGCGAACTTCATGACTGACCCGCTGGCTCTAAAGGTCACCCCGTTTTGAGTCAAGTCGTAGCGGACAGTGTCAAAGACGGCCGGGGTCATTTCACTGGCCACAAAGCGGCTCCAAATCAAGGTGTAGAGGCGGAGCTCATCCTTGGTCAAAACCTTTTCCAGGGACTTAGGCGTCCGGTAGACGCTGGTTGGCCGGACAGCTTCGTGGGCGTCTTGGGCGTCGCCCTGGTTCTTGAAGTGGCGTTCCTTCTTGACCGCGAAGTCGCTGCCGTATTCCTCGTCGATAAACTTGGCTGCTTCCTGGCGGGCAACAGGTGAGATCCGCTTGGAGTCGGTTCTCATGTAGGTGATCAAACCGACCGTGCCTTCCTTGCCCAGGCTGATCCCTTCATACAGGTGCTGGGCAATGTTCATGGTCTTTGAAGTCCGGAAGTTCAGCCGCCGGTTGGCTTCCTGCTGCATGGTGGAAGTGGTAAACGGCGCGGCTGGCTGCCGGCGGACTTCTCTTTTAACTACCTTGCTGACCGTAAATGGCTGCTTCTTGTCAAACTTAGCCAGGAGCTTCTGGACGGCCTCGTTATTTGGCAATTCCGTCTTCTTGCCGTCTTCGCCGTAAAAGGACGCTTGGAACTTGTCCTTGCCCTTGGCGAATTCCGCTTCAATCGTCCAGTATTCGACCGGCTTGAAGGCTTTGATTTCCTTTTCCCGGTCGATAACCAGCTTCAAGGCAACTGACTGTACTCGGCCGGCTGACAGGCCCTTCTTGACCTTGGACCAGAGAATCGGCGACAAAGAGTAGCCGACCAAGCGGTCCAGGACCCGGCGGGCCTGCTGGGCGTTGACCGTGTCCATATCGATGGTCCGGGCGTGGTTGAAGGCATCCTTGACCGCGTCCTTGGTAACTTCGTTGAAGGTTACCCTGTTGGCCTCTTTTTCGTCCAGGCCCAAAACATGGGCCACATGCCAGGCAATAGCTTCCCCTTCCCGGTCGGGGTCGGAAGCCAGGTAGACTTTATTGGCCTTCTTGGCTTCGGACTTCAGTTCCTTGATGGTGTCACCCTTGCCCCTAATGGAGATGTATTTTGGCTGGTAATCATGGTTAATGTCGACCCCCATCTGGGACTTTGGCAAGTCCCGGATGTGCCCCTTAGAGGCGATTACGTGGTATTTCCGGCCCAGGTACTTCTCGATAGTGTGGGCCTTGGCTGGAGATTCCACGATAACCAGGTCTTTTTTCACCTTGCTCTTTTTCCGTTTCGGACTGCTCTTCTTGGCAGCCGTGGTCTTTTTACTGCTCTTGCTCTTGTCTTCTTTTGCTGTAGCAGGCATCAAATGCCCCTTTCACTAAATTTGAAATTAAATCTTCTTCAATATAGAAATAATTTCCGGAATTGTCAACCAAAAGAAAATTAACTTAAGGGAGCAGACAGGCAATTTTTACAAGAATTTAATCTTCTACAAGTCGATTTCCTTGTCGATGACCGGGGTTGCCCCGGCTGAAATCAGCTGGTTGGTACCCGCCGACAGGGGGCTGGTGATGGCGCCTGGAACAGCGAAAACATTCCGGTTTTCCTGCAAGGCCAAATTTGCCGTAATCAACGAACCAGAATGGGCTTTGGCTTCCGTCACGATTACGTTCTTGCAAATCCCGGCCAGAATCCGGTTGCGCTCTGGAAAGCGGAAGGGCCTTGGGGGCGTGTCAGGCAGGTATTCGCTAAGCAGAAGGCCCCGGGAGGCAATTTGCTGCTGCAGGATGGTATTTTCCCGGGGGTAAAAATAGTTCAGGCCATTAGCCACGACCGCGATAGTCTTGCCGCCAAAGTTCAAGGCATTCTGGTGGGCCAGGGCGTCGACGCCTTTTGCCAGACCGCTGGCAATCACCTGCTTTTTCTTCAGTAAAACCGGCATGAGGTTCTCAATCACCTTGCCGGAATATGAGCTGGGAGTTCTTGACCCCACGATCACCGTCACCTCTTTTTCCAGCAAAGACAAGTCCCCTTTAGCAAAAAGCAGAATTGGCGGCCGATAAATTTCTCTTAGACGTACTGGATAAGCATCGTCAAAGAAACTGATTATTTTAAAATTTCTTTGCAAGTTTTCAATTGCACTTTCGTAGCGGTCACTTAAAAAGGCCCGCTCCACCCGGTAGAGGATTTCATCAGGCAATTCCAGGCAGTTCAGCCATTCATGGTCCACGTCCTCATCTGGGGGCATCTGCTGCATAACCTGCAATATCTTGAGATAGCTGAGGCCCTTCTGCAGCTTTAGGCGCAGTAAGAATTCGGTTTTGTTCATCTCTTTTACCTCCACTTACTATTACGCCAAAAAGATCATGTTTTCCTTTATCTCTGCAAAATTTTCGCTTTTTTGTCCAAAAGAAAAAGGCTGAACTAGTCAGCCTTTTTAAGTCCAACCATTTCGCTCACCGGACTGAAGGTCAGGCGGTGAATCGGCGTTGGGCCGTATTTTCTTAATGCTTCCAGGTGGTCCTTGGTTCCATAGCCAGCATTATGGTCAAAGGCATAGTCTGGATAAAGACGGGCGTAGTCGTCCATCAAAGAGTCTCTGAAGACCTTGGCCACAATTGAGGCCGCGGCGATCGAGTTGGACTTGGCATCCCCCTTGATCAATTCTAGCTGGGGCAAGTCCACCGGCACGTTCATGGCATCGACCAGCAAAGCATCTGGCCTGGTGCTCAAAGCTTCCACGGCCTGCTTCATGGCCAGGCGGTCAGCCTCGTAAATATTGATCTGGTCAATCACCTGGTTGTCCATGACCCCGACGCCGACAGCAACAGCCTGCTCTAAGATCTTGGGATACAGGGCCAGGCGCTTTTGCGGACTCAGTTTCTTTGAGTCGTTGACTTCCAACAAAGAAAAATCTTCCGGCAAAACGACGGCAGCCGCTACAACCGGGCCAGCCAAAGGACCCCGGCCGACTTCATCGACCCCAGCTACCAGCTGCCCCTTAGCCCAAAAGTCCTGCTCGTAAGTGAAGCGGGCCAAGAATTCTTCCTTTTGCTTAGCCAGCTTTTCCTGCCGGCGCTGGTAGCTTTCCAGCAGCTTCTGGACCCCCTTGCGGTCATCTTCAGCTAATTCCGCCAGGATGGTCGGAGAAACCGAATCTGCTTTAAGCAGGTCTTTAATTTCATTAATTTTCATTATTCGCACTTGGCCGGTCCAGGCTGATCCGGCCCAGCTTGCCCTTTCTTAACCGCTGCAGCATGAAGAGGGAGAAGCGGTCATAGTCGTCCCGCATCCCGTTGTTTTGTGTCATGGCCAAAAGCAGGTCAGTGTCGCCGATATTCTCCAGCTTGTCCTTACTGCAGTTGGCAAACTTGGCCAGATAAGCCGGGTAGTATTGCCGCAGCTGCCGGATGACAAAAAGGGCCACGTCGTCAGCGTGGAAGATCGTGTCCTTGATGGCCCCAAAAGCAGCCAGCTTGTAGCCCACGTCCTGGTCTTCAAACTTTGGCCAGAGAATCCCCGGCGTGTCCAGGATCTGGATGCCATATGGGGTCTTCAGCCAGACCTGGCCCTTGGTTACCCCCGGCCGGTCCCCGGTAATGGCGACATTGCGGCCAACCAGGCGGTTGATGATGGTGGACTTGCCGCAGTTAGGCACGCCGACTAGGCAGATGCGGATGATCGGGTTGGAGGCCCCTCTCTCTTCCAGCTTCTTGACCTTTTCGCTGGCTGCCTTCTTGATCAAGGTGATCAAGGCCTGCATATTAGTGTTGTGCTGGGCATCCATGGCCATGACCAAGGTGCGGGGGCCCTGCAATTTCTTTTGCCAGAGCTTGGTCATCACCGGGTCAGCCAGGTCGGCCTTGTTTAAAACGATCAGGTGGGGCTTGTCGCCGACCAGTTCACTGATCATCGGGTTTCTGGAAGCGCTGGGAATCCGGGCGTCCAAAACTTCAACAACAACGTCAATCAAGTTTAATTTTTCTTCCAGCTGATTCCTGGCCTTGTTCATGTGGCCTGGATACCATTGAATTTTAGTCATTTTTCCTCCCAAAAACAGCAGAAAAGGAAGCCGGGGCTCCCTTTCGTGCTTGTCACTGAATCCTAAAAATTATCCTAGTACTGCATTTTCTCTTCATAAGCCTGGTAAGCATCGTCAAAAATCTTCATGCTGGGCAGGTAAGCGGCATTTTCCTCCAGATATTCTGACAGCCTGGTCCGGTCCTGTTCCTGTCTGGGAAAGGTCGAGTCAAACTGGGCGTTGTTGGCAAACTGGGCCAGGTCGCCGTTTGAATCCGGATCGCGCAAAGTCATCAAAAACTGGTAAAAACTTTGTCGGTAGGCCATATATTACTCCGTATAAAACATGACCGCGTAGGCCTCATGGCCGGCGTGGGTGATGATGATCGGGCTGGTTTCCTGGACCAGGATCTCCAGGTCCGGGTTGACTTCCTTGAAGCGCTGGGCGAGCTCTTCCATCTTGTCTCTGGTGTCGACATAGGAGATGCCGACATACTTGACCTTGTCGCCCAGTTCTTTTAACTGGTCGACCAGCATGTCGTCAAACTTCTTGATGAATTTCTTTCCCCGGCCCCGGTAAGGAACGTTTAAGCTGCCCTCTTTCATGGTCAGGCCGACGTGGAAGTTCAAGGCTGAAACCACCCGACCGGCCCACTTGCCCAAACGGCCGCCGGCTAAAATGTTCTGCAGGTTGGGCACCATCATTTCCAGGTACATGTTCTTGCCGATCTGGTCCAGGTGAGCCAGGATTTCATCCATTTCCTTGCCCGCTTCCGCGTCCTTGGCCGCCTCAAGGCAGTAGTAGCCTTGAGAGCGGTCAGTATAGCCGCAGTCAATGACCGTGATCTTGCCGGCGACCATTTCAGCGGCCTGGCGGGCGGAATCAACCGTCCCTGACAGGGTCTTGGCCATGAAAATCCCCAGGACTTCACTGCCGTCAGCCGTCAGTTCTTCCATTCTCTCCACGAACAGGCCGACCGGGGGCTGGCTGGTCTTGGGCAGCTTCTCTGCCTCATCCATCTTTTGGATAAAGTTGGCCCGGGTAATGTCAACGCCATCCGTGTAGGTATGTCCGTCGATTGTCACCGACAGGGGCACCACCGTAATACCGTATTTTTCAATTTCTTCCGGACTCAGCTGTACTGAGGAATCCGTCATGATCTTGATCTTAGACAATTTAACTGACCTCAATTTCCAAATTATCCTATCAGCTTCTCAGTTGTGATAGAATTAGACTTAATACAGACTTTAGTATAGCAAATTTTCGGCTAAAAATTATAATTAATTGATCAAAACTGAAAGGGAGTTTATATGGCTTTCAATCCTTGGCAGCCGGTCGAAGACCGGCCTAAATCTTACTATATCATTGACAATGTTCTCTCAGCCGTCGTGCACGGGATCGGCTTCGGCCTCTCAATCGCCGGCCTGGTCGTTTTAGTAGTCCGTGCTGCCCACAGCCACAGCGCCCTCAGAGTGACAACTTTTGCCATCTACGGGGCTTGCATGATCCTGCTTTACCTCTTCTCGACCCTCTACCACAGCCTGGTCTTTACCAAGGCAAACAAGGTCTTCCAGATCTTCGACCACTCTTCAATCTTTATTGCGATTGCCGGCTCTTATACCCCTTATACCCTGGTCACGATCGGCGGGGCTAAAGGCTGGGTCATGTTCGGCATCATCTGGGCCCTAACGGTCTTTGGGATCCTCTATTATATCTTCAACCAGGGCAAGCACGTTATCGGCGACACCATCCTTTATATCGCCATGGGCTGGATGGTGATCCTGGCCGGCAGCCAGCTTTATTTCAGCCTGGGGCCGACCGGCTTTTGGCTCCTGGTTTCAGGCGGGATTGCCTACACCTTTGGCTGCCTCTTCTTCTCCATGCGGGGCCTGCCATATAGCCACGTTATCTGGCACTTCTTCGTTTTGCTGGGCTCCATCTTGATTTTCTTTTCAGTTTTATTTTACGTCTAAAAAAAGGGCGCTGGTGACCAGCGCCTTTTAGATTGCCAAAAATTCCGCGATTGCCGCCTGGCTGTTCTCTACCTGGCCGCTGACCACGCCTTCTAAGGCTTTGCGCAAAAGCTGACCCAGTTCCGGTGAAGGCTTAATCCCCTCCTTGATCAGCCACTGGCCGTCAATGGCCAGTTCCCCTGCCGCCTTAATTGGCAGACGGCTATAGCGGTCTAACAGGACCTGGCTAGGCAGTGGCTGGCCCAAAAGTCCCGCTAGCTTTAAAGCCGCCTCCAGGTTCGCCTGGCCGATTTCAAAGAGGTCAAAATCGCTCTCTTCCCCCCGGCTCAAGAGGTCAAAGGCGGCCACGATCTGTCTGACTTGCTGGTTCATGGCGTTGGAGTTCTTCCAGGCCCGCATGAATGGCGAAATCTTGTCAGCCGGCAGGTTGATTAAAACAGCGATCAAGCTCCAAAAGACCGCTTCATCATCCGGACCGGCCTTAAGGTCAGCAAAGACAGAGAGCTGGTCCTTTTTCCCGGCCAGACCCGGGCATTCCTCGCTTAAGCCCGTTTCTAAAAAATCCTTAAAAGCCTGCCGGCTGTCCTTGCCCAAGGCCAGCTTGACAAATTCCTCCCTGATTCTTTCCACGGAAATCTTGCTTAAAAGCTCGTGGTTGTCGATAATCGCCTGCCTGGTCTTTTCTTCCAGGCTGAAAGAGAGCTGGCTCATGAAGCGGACTGCCCGCATCATCCGCAAGGCGTCCTCGTGGAAGCGGTCTTCAGCCACGCCAACAGCCTTGATCACCCGCCGCTTCAAGTCACCTAAACCGTCAAAAAGGTCAATGATCTCCCCTTGCCGGTTCATGGCCAGGGCATTGATGGTAAAGTCCCGCCGCTTTAAGTCCTCATCCAAGTTTTGCACGAAGGTGACCTTGTCTGGCCGGCGGAAGTCCTGGTAGCCGGATTCCGTTCTGAAAGTTGTGATTTCGTAGCTGGATCCCCCATAAAGGACGGTCACTGTCCCGTGCTGGATGCCAGTGTCGATGCTTTTGGCAAAAGTCTCCTTGACTTCTTCCGGGTAGGCGCTGGTCGCGATGTCCACGTCATGAATCGGCCGCTCTAAGAGCAGGTCGCGGACGCAGCCGCCGACGAAGTAAGCTTCAAAGCCTGCTTCTTCCAACTTTTCCAGGACCGGCATGGCCTGGGTAAAAACTTCCGTTATACGAATATTAGTCATCTTCTTCTCCACCTCGACTGTTTTTTGCTAAAATTGATTACGCATGGGGAATAATTTAAGAAAGGAGTATCGAAATGAACAAGCCAAAATTCAAATGGACCACTAGTGACACGATCGATATCCTAATGATTGCCCTGGGCTCGGCCATCTACGCCTTTAGCGTAGATATGGTGTCGATTCCCAACAAGCTGGCCGACGGGGGATTGTCGGGTTTCACCCTGATCATCCGCCACTTCTGGGGGGTCAACCCCGGTCTCAGCACCTTCATCATCAACATTCCCTTGATCTTTCTAGGCTTTAAATATATGGGCAAGCGGGCCATGATTTATACCGTCTGGGGAACCCTTTGCCTGTCCTTCTTCTTAAGCATGTGGACCCTGCAGTCTATTATAGACCAAGTTCCCCTCCATCACGACCCCTTCCTGGCCACGGTCACGGCCGGCTGCTTGTCGGGGCTGGGACTGGGACTGGTCTTCCGCTTTAACGGGACCACCGGGGGCAGCGATATTGTCGCCAGAGTCCTGCAGGAAAAATACGGGATCACGCCCAGCAAGGGCCTTCTGGCCCTGGACTTCTTAGCCCTGGCCTGCTCCCTGTCCTACCTGGACTTCTTCCATGTCGGCTACACCATGGTCTCCTGCTTCATTTTATCCAGAGTCATGGCCCTGGTTACTGAAGGCGGGACCCGGGCTAAAGGGGTCTTCATCATTTCCCAGAACTACAAGAATATCGCCAAGCTGATTGACCTGCGCTTAGAGCGGGGCTTCACCTACATTAACGCTGAAGGCGGCTATTCCAGCGACCCCCGCCACATGATCTACCTGGTCCTGTCGCCAAGGGAAATCCCGGAATTAAAGAAAATCGTCAAGCAAGAAGACCCGCAGGCCTTCATCATCTTCTTTGACGTCAATGAAGCTTTGGGCGAAGGCTTCAGCTACCAGACTAAACAATCCAGCTTATTTATCAGAAAGTAAAAGGAGTCACCAGCGTGACTCCTTTTTTCTTGCCTTAATCTTGCTTAATCCTAAGGGCCGCGTCCCGCAGCTTCTTGCTAAAGACAGGCGCCAGGTGCTGCAGGAGGCTGACCGGATCAATTTCGCCCTTATCATAGACATTAGTCAGAAGCAAATAGGCTTGGATCTCACCAAAGTCATTCTTAACCGGAACCAGCAGGATACGGTCAATATCATTCTTGGCGCAGAAATCCCCCTGTTCAGCAAAGTCAGCCTCTTCCCCAGCAAATTTAGCAACATCAGCAATGTCTAAATAATTCTGCCGGGCCAGCAGACGTTCAAGCGGCTTCAAGAAATGCTTGCTAATATTTTTCAGCTGCGTATTGAGCGGTGCAACATAAGGCGCGGCCCATTCGTAATTAATCGTGAAGCTGTCTGCCCCTAGCTCTAGCAATAGTGCGTGTGAAGCCAGGGTAACATTACCGATCTCCCGCAGGGCTTTCTGCATCGAGCTGAAGTATCTCCGGTCATTTAGGAGCTGCTGATTAACCTCGAAAAATTCCGCGTCAGTTGCTGCGATCCGCTTGATTTCCGACTCACCGCCTTCATCCAGGGCAAAGACCGTCACCACGCAGTTTGGCATGGTCGAGGCCTTGGTGTAGTAATTAACCCAGCTGCGCAGGCCCCGGTGGTAGCACTGACCAGTGACAGCATGCCCCTTCAAGGCTTGCAGGCTGGTCGTCATCCAGCCCTCATCGCTAATGAAATAATCCTTGTATCGTTTGCCAAAAAGCTGCCCCTTGTTAACGCCGGCTAACTCGCAGTATCGTTCATTGGCAAAGACATTTATCGTATCGATCACCTTATCGCCATGAGCATTGAGCAGGGGCTTATCGACCACCATCGGCAATGGCAAGTCCAGGTATTCGTCAAAGGCCTTGAAAGTACCTGTTTTACCTGCCCGGCTCTTGCTGCGGCGGGTAGCCAGGTTGATCGCCTCCTGGCCGCTGGCTACTTCGCTGCCTTGGGCGAGACCAGCGATCGGCTTTAGCTGGCAGCTAAAGCCATCAATTTCCTTAATGGCTGATAATTGCTGAAGCAATTTGTCACTTTCAGCCTGGCACTCTTCTTTAGCCAACAGATTGCTGATAATGACAAAAGTTGCATCATCGATCCGGGCTATGATGGCACTCTTGCTGATCTGCTGGCTGAGCAACTTAGCGCATTCTTCAACCAGTAACTGACCGAAGTGCTGGCCATTTTTCATCAGCAGCTGTTTGTAATTGCTGATTTCCAGCCAGCAAACCGTGTAATTCTGCTTGTCATGCTTCCAGGCTGAGTCATACTGGGCTAGTTCCGGCACCAAACTGGAGACATCCAGGAAGTTGGCCAGATAGTCCAGGTTC
>SFHY01000135.1 GCA_004556255.1 Lactobacillus delbrueckii | reverse complement strand
CCATGGCGATATTCGCAAAATTCTGCCCCATAATTTACGTAGCCATGGCGATATTCGCAAAGTTCAGCCCCGTAATTTACGCAGCCAAGGCGATATTCGCAAAATTCTGCCCCATAATTTACGCAGCCATGGCGATATTCGTAAAATTCTGCCCCATAATTTACGTAGCCACGCTAAATTCATCAGTTGCACAGCTGCCCGCTATTTGCGGCAGATAAAGGTCCCGGCGTCTTTAGTAATGTGGAAGCCCCCGGCAACCTCAGCTTCAACGAATTGTTTAAATTCCTGGTAGCGGTCCAAGAGAAGGGCGTTTTGGTTGCCGTGGCAGGACAAGATATAAGAAATAACAGGTTCTGCTTCGTCTAATTCGATAGCGTCCTCGTAGCGCCGACAGGTCACTTGGGCAAAAAACGGAGCCAGGATCTCTTCCCCGTTGTCTAAGCCAAAGCGGTCATAGAGGTTGACGGAAGAGAGGACGATTTGGGAGTTAAACTCTTGGACCAGGTCAGTGATTTCGTGCATGTGGCGCTTGCTGTAAGTTGACGCGCAGAAGCGGCCGCCTTTTTTTAAAACCCGGCGGACTTCTTTAAGGACCTGGGGAATGTCATCGCAGTAAAAAAGCATGTGGTTGGCGACGACCAGGTCAAACTCTTCGTCAGCAAAGGGCAAGTGGGCAGCGTCGCAACGGTCGTAGGAAAAGCGGCTGTCTTCGCCGATTTCCTTTTTGGCATCGGCCAGCATCCCTTCTGAAATGTCGGTCAAGATGACCTGGCAGTCCTCTGGCAGGAGGTCGTGGCTAGTCGCCCAGAGTTCGCCATTCCCGCAGCCGATCTCTAAGATTTTTAAGCCAGGAGTCAAGTCCAGCTGGCGGAAAAGCCAGGGGAACCAGCCCTCCTTGTTCATGGAGTAGTCCCGGTGCAGGCGGATTCGGGCAGAGATGTTGGTGGCGTTCTGGTACTGGGTCTTGAGACTCTGGGTCATGGTTGACCGGTGGAGCAGTTCCAGCATCCGGCTCCAGTCAACAGGCTTGCCAGCTTCCAGTGTTTGGGTGGTTGAGTCGATGGCGGCTTCAACGGCGGTCATTTCTTCAATCCGCTCTTCCACTAGACGCCGCTGGATCTGAAGGGAATCCAGGAGGCGGCGCCGGTCGCTGGCCCCCAGGGTCAAGCCGCGGATTTCCCCTAAAGAAAAGCCCAGGTACTTTAACAGCAAGATCTGCTGGAGCTTGGCGAAGTCAGCGTCACTGTAGCGTCTGGCCCCGCCTTTGCTTCTGGCTGAAGGCTTGAGGAGGTTCTGCTGGTCATAGTAGCGGATCGTTCTGACGGACACGTGGGCCCGCTTGGCGAATTCGCCGGATGTGTAGTAGTCGGTCATGGGAGCTCCTTTCTGCCTTAGATTATACCAACAAAAATACCCTTGAGCTCGCGCTGGAGTTCAAGGGTGAAATTTTACAGATTCAAGGTGAAGTGGAGGGCGTTGTCGACCTTACTGGCGATAACGTCGTATTCCAGCGGGTGTGGCCGGAAAAGATTGTCAATCATTGTATAAGTGAGACCCAGGCAAAAGGTTTCCACGAAATCCTTGGCCTGCTGGTCATAATCCGCTCCTTCTTCTTCAATGATCTGCTTGAGCAGGACGGCAATATGTCTGGAAATTTCTCCAACCACATCAACCTCCGTCTGGCTTTCATAGACGCTCTTATAGAAACTTTTATTCAGTTCGATCCCGTAAAAGACCAAAAAGATGATGCCTTCCCAGTCCAGGTAGCCGATATTGCTCTCGATATCGTTTTCCATCATTGACTTGATCGTGTAGTCCAAAAGATCGAACTTGTCCTTAAAGTTCTCGTAAAAAGTCTGCCGCCTAATCCCGCTTTGCTTCATGATCTTGGCAACACTGACATGGTTAAAGCCGTTTTTGGCCACCTCATCTTTAAAAACTTGCGAGATGTGCAGCTTTAAACATTCTGACATTGGCTAACTCTCTATTTTAACAATGCCTGCAGGCCGCTAGCTAAAAGGCCACCGGCGATTGGCCCTAAGACAGGAACCCAGGCATAAGCCCAGTTAGCCCCGCCCTTGTTTGGCACTGGCAAAATCGCGTAGGCCAAACGAGGTGAGAAGTCCCGGGCCGGGTTCAAGGCAAAGCCGGTCGTTGAACCCAAAGCTTGACCAACAACCATGATCAAGAAACCAACGATCAAAGGCTTCAAGCCTTGGGTGAAGTTGCCCAGGTTGAGCAAGGTGAAGATGAAGACAAAAGTCGCGATCGTTTCACTCAAGAAGTTGAAAACAGGGTTGTTGATGGCTGGGCCAGTCGCGAAGATTCCCACGCTGTTGCCTTCGTCAGCCTTAGTCGCCTTGAAGTGCGGGTAGTAGTGCAGGATTACCAGAGCTGCCCCGACAAAGGCGCCCAGGAATTGCCCCAGCAAGTACGGCATTACCTGGCTCCATGGGAAGAAGCCGAAGGCCGCGAAGCCAATAGTTACGGCCGGATTGAGGTGACCTTGTGAGCCAAATTGGCCGGCCACGTAAACGCCGAAGGTTACCGCCATACCCCAGGCCAGGGCGACAAACAGCCAGCCCTGCCCCTTAGCGTAAGCCTTATTCAAGCTGATCCCGGCCCCGCAGCCGACACCCAGCACGATCAAAATCATCGTTCCTAAGAACTCTCCTAAAAAGCCGTTCATGTTAGTTATCTCCTTTAATCTTCAAAGGCGCCAGCTGGCTTTCAAGTTCAGCCAAGCCAACGCCGGCCTGCAAGAGCGAAGCCGCCACATAAGAGCCTTCGATCAAGGCCACGTCATAAACGCGGACCTTTTTCTCAGCAAACTCCCCAGCCATGTCCAGATTCATTCTAGCACTGCCCAGGTCGTAAAAAGCCAGTAGCTCGTCAGCAGCATTTTCTTCAATTGCCTGCCCAATCTTTTCCATACTGGTCCCAATATCGCCGTCATCAGTACCACCAGCAAAGGTAATTGGCACGTCAGCCGCTACCTGCTTAAGCAGTTTCGGCAAACCAGCCGCGATTTCCGGCACATGGGACACGATCAAAATACCATAAGTCATCTTAACCCTCCGCTTCCAGCAAGGCCGTGAAGAGGTAGCCGCTAGACACTGAGCCTGGATCCAAGTGACCAATTGACCGCTCACCTAAGTAAGATGCCCGCCCCTTCTTGGCCTGCATCGGCTCGGTGCTTTCAACTGCCTCTTGAATAAGTTCGTTAGTTAAGTTGCCTTTAGCTAAAGCCGGTACGACTGCTGACCAGACATCAACCATGGTCTTATCGCCAGGTTCAGCGCCGCCCCGCTTCTTGATCCCCAAAAGAGCTGCTTCAGTCAATTTCGCCAGGTCAGTTTCACTATTGCTCAGCTTGGCCATTTCCAAGAAGGCTGTCCCATAGAGTGGGCCTGAAGCACCACCGACCTTGCTGATCAGAGACATTGCCACCAGCTTTAAGGCTGAGGTCAAGTCTGCTGGCTTTTTAGTCTGCAAGGCTTCTTCAACCGCGACCATCCCTCTAGCCATGTTGTTGCCGTGGTCCCCATCGCCGATCGGAGTGTCCAGGTCGCTTAAGTAAGCCTTGTTGGCTTCGATTTTTTCCGCAAAAATTGCCATCCACTTGTCTAAAAGCTCTGTCGTCAGTTCCATTTTTGCTCCCCCTTACCAAGCAATTGTCTTAACTGGGTAGTTCAAGTAGTCCAGCCACTTGTCATCCGCGATTTCCATCACCGTCAAGGAAATCCCGGCCATATCGATAGAGGTCATGTAGTTGCCAGCCTTGGTGAAGACAGGCTTAATGCCCTTATCGCCCAGCCAGTCCAAGACATCCTTGCTGAAGATGTATTGTTCCATGAGTGGAGTTGCCCCCATCC
>SFHY01000134.1 GCA_004556255.1 Lactobacillus delbrueckii | reverse complement strand
CATTAATGTTTTTGATAAAGTATTTACCTTCCATTCTTAAGTGGCTTATTAGATATAGATTATCAAAGTCAAAGATTAAATATTTACCTTTAGTAGTAATATCTTTTAGTTCATGACCAATTAGGTTAGATAAATCTAAACTTGTTTGTTCGATTATTTTAGGATATATTATTTTGATGTTAGTGACTTTTTGATGTAATAAATTCTTTTTTAGAACTTTGGCAACTGTTCTAACTTCTGGTAATTCTGGCATAATTTACCTACTTTGCTTCATACCAGTCATGGCCCCAGCCGGCGTCAGCGACTAAAGGCACGTCCAACTTAACGGCTGACTGCATGACTGACGGGACAATCTTCTGGATCGTTTCTAATTCATCAGCTGGTACGTCAAAGATCAATTCGTCGTGAACCTGGACAACCATCTTGGTCTTTAAGCCCAGTTCATCCAGCTTCTTTTGCATGTTGATCATGGCAATCTTCATGATGTCGGCGGCTGACCCTTGGATTGGGGAGTTGATCGCTGTTCTTTCCGCGAAAGAGCGGACATTGAAGTTCTTGGCGTGGATATCTGGCAGGTAGCGGCGGCGGTGCATGATGGTTTCCGCGTAGCCTTTTTCTCTGGCGTCTTTAACGGCCCGGTCCATGTAGGCCTGGATGCCTGGGTATTGGTCAAAGTATTCGTCGATGAATTCCTTGGCCTGCTTGCGGGAGATGTCCAGGTTCTTGGAAAGGCCGTAGTCAGAAATCCCGTAGACGATCCCGAAGTTGACGGCCTTGGCCCGCCGTCTTTGGAGCGGCGTTACTTCGTCAACGCTATTCAAGTGGAAAATCTTCATGGCGGTGTGGGCGTGGATGTCGTAGCCGGTCTTGAAGGCTTCCTGCATGTTCGGGTCGGCTGAAACATGAGCCAGAACCCGGAGCTCAATTTGGGAGTAGTCGCAGGAGTAAATATAGCCATCCGGACTTGATGGGACAAAGGCCTTTCTGATCTGCTTGCCTTCTTCCGTTCTGGTCGGGATATTCTGCAGGTTAGGGTCAACTGAAGACAGGCGGCCAGTAGCTGTCAAGGTCTGCAAGTAGCGGGTGTGGATGCGGCCGTCACGCTCATCGATTACGTCTAAGAGGCCCTTAACGTAGGTAGACTGGATCTTGGCGATCTGCCGGTATTCCAGGATGTCGCTGACAACCGGGCTCTGCTCTTTCAACTGGTTCAAGACTTCAACTGAAGTGGAGTAGCCGGTCTTGGTCTTCTTGATGACTGGCAAGCCCAGTTTTTCAAAGAGGATAACGCCCAGCTGCTTTGGTGAATTCAAGTTGAATTCTTCCCCGGCTTCCTTGTAGATCTTCTCTTCCAGGTCTTTTAAACGGACAGCAAAGTCGTTTTCCAGTTCCTTTAAGCGGGAAGGCTGGACTTTGATCCCGTTCATTTCCATCTTGGCCAGGACTCTGGCCGTTGGCAGTTCAATTGAGTCGTAAAGGTCGTCTTGCTCGTGGTCTTTTAACTGCTTTAAGAGGCTGTCCTTCAAAGCCGCGATAGCCGCGGTCTTGCCGGCCAGATGGTTGAAGAAGACCGCATCGTCTTCTGGAATCTTCGCATTCTTCCCCTTCCCGTAGACTTCCAGGTCGGTCTTCAGGTCATAGTAGTCGTAGCCTTGAACCAGTTCACCCAGGTCATTGGAATTTTTCTCATTGTCAACCAGGTAAGAAGCCAGGAGCAGGTCAAAGGATAAGCCTTCAGCCTTGATCCCCAGCCGGTAGAGGCCGTAAGTGGTCCGCTTAAGGTCAAAGACATTCTTGTTGACAGCCGGATCTTCCAGCATTTCTTTCAAGGGCGCTTCCTGCAAGAGGAAGACGTCCCGGCTGACAAAGGTCTGGTCAGCAATTCTCAAGGCAAAGCCAGCGAAGTCAGCCAGGTGGTAGTTGTCGCCAAACATGGCCAGGTAGAAGGTAACTTCTTCGGCCTTTGGCAGCTGGTTTAAGTTGTCAGCACTGAGCACGACATAGTCCTGCTTTTTGACTTCCGTCTTGTTTTCGGTCAGCTCCCCCTTTTGAGCCAAGTCAGCCAGGAAGCGGCGGAAGTTCATCTTTTCGTAGAAGCGGCGGAGGTCGTCGACATTGCTGCCCTCATAGCTAAGGTCAGCAAGGGTCACTTCCACCGGGCTGTCGCAGTTGATGGTGGCCAGCTTTTTACCCAAAAGGGCATTGGCCTTGCCGGCAATCAGGTTTTCCTTCAGCTTGGACTTCTTCATTTCATCAACGTGTTCATAGAGATTTTCCACGCTGCCGTATTCCTGGATCAATTTAGAGGCCGTCTTGGGGCCGACCTTGGCCACGCCTGGGTAGTTGTCAGACGGGTCACCCATCAGAGCCTTCATGTCGATGAATTCAGTCGGGGTCACCCCGTTGACTTCCTTCATGTGCTCTGGAGTGAAGGCTTCCAGTTTGGTTACCCCGGACTTGGTCACATAGACGGTAACGTGGTCGCTAGCCAATTGGGTCAAGTCCTTGTCCCCGGAAACAACAGCCACTTCATAGCCAGCTTCGGCTCCTTTTTTAGCCATGGTGCCGATGATGTCGTCGGCTTCGTAGTTGGCCAGTTCGTAGCTCTTGATTCCCATGTCCTTGAGCATTTCCCGCAGGTAAGGCAGCTGCTCAGAGAGTTCGGCTGGGGTCTTATCCCGGCCGCCCTTGTAGTCTTTGTACATGGCGGTTCTGAAGGTAGTCTTGCCGGCGTCAAAGGCCACCAGGATATGGCTTGGGTCTTCCTGCTTCAAGACCACGTCCAGCATGTTTTTGAAGGCATAGAGGGCGTTGGTGTGGAGGCCTTCAGGGTTCTTAAACTTGTCCAGCTGCTGGTACATGGCAAAGAAGGCCCGGAAGGCCACGGAATTGCCATCAATTAAAAGTAACTTCTTCTTGTTCATTGTGCTTCCTTACAAAATAAAAACTGTCAAAATACCTACTAGTATTTTAACAGTTTTTGCACATTCTTTGATTATTTCGACCCGCCTTCTGTTTTCACCTTCTTGTAGAACATCAGCCAGAGGAAGATTACGATCACAGCCAGGAACATAAAGGCGTGTTGAGTGCCGATTGCTGTTGGCCGCGCCCCCTTTGACCCAGATTGAACTTGGCTGAGGGCCACGATAGCTGAAGTCAGAGAAGTCCCGATAGCGCCGGCAAATTGCTGGATGGTATTTAAGAAGGCATTGCCTTGCGCAGAGAATTCCGGCTTAAGGCTGGCCAAGGCATTGGTCATAATGGCGCCAATGCTCATCCCCATCCCAGTCATGTAGATGATATAGACCAGTGAAATTAAAAGATCGGACATCTGCTGGGACAAGCAGGCAAAGGTTATCAGTTCAACCGCCATCAGACTGGCCCCGGTGATGATTGGGAAGCGGGCCCCTTTGTCGTCATAGAGGCGGCCTCCAACTACGCTCATCAAGGCCCCGACAATGCCAGCCGGCATGGTAACCAAACCAGCAACAGTAGCCGTAGACTGGTTGACCAGCTGGACGTAGTTAGGCAGCAGGAAGGCGTTGCCCAAAGAGCAAAGCTGGATCATGAGAAAGCCTAGCAAGTGCACGCTGAAGGATTTATTCTTGAGGATTTCAAAGTGCAGGATCGGCTGAGCCAGCTTTTTGGACCGGCCAAGCAAGAAGCCCAAAGAGCAGAGACCGATAAAAATCGGAAACAGGTTAGTCAGCAACTTCCCTGATGAAAGGTTGCTGAAGCCATAGATAACACCGGCAAAGAGAATAGCGATAAAGACAATGCTCAAGAAGTCCGGCTTGATCTTGACGATCTTGGACTTCTGCTGAATGCCGTAAAGGCCCAGGAAGAGAGACAAGATGATCAAAGGCAGCAAGAAAAAGAAGACATAGCGCCAGCCCAAAGAATTGATAACCAGCCCACCAAAAGTTGGTCCCAAG
>SFHY01000133.1 GCA_004556255.1 Lactobacillus delbrueckii | reverse complement strand
ACGCATTGTTACTACTGAAACCCGTGCTAAAGAAATCCGCAAAACTACCGAAAAAATGATTACTTTAGGTAAACGCGGTGATTTAAGTGCTAGAAGAAAAGCAGCTGCTTTTGTTCGTAATGAAATTGCTGATATTCATGAAGAAGACGACGAAGTAGTTGTTAAGTCAGCACTTCAAAAGCTCTTCAGCGATGTAGCTCCTCGTTACAAGGACCGTAACGGTGGTTACACCCGGATCATGAAGCTGGCAGTTCCTCGTAAGGGTGACGCAGCTCCTATGGTAGTTTTGGAATTGGTTTAATTCTCAAGCTGCAAATTTAATACTTTTTGAAATTATTCATGAAAGCGAGAATAAGCGCGATGATGATGGGGAAACCTTAGTCTAGCTTAGATGGTTCGATATCATCCCTCTTCATGGATGATTTTTTTTTCGCTTTTTTTCCGTCACTTGATACAATAGAAGGAAATGAGCAAATAGGTGGTGACGCGATGAGCGACAATATTATTTCTTTTGACCATGTGACTTTTACTTACCCGGACAGCCCGCGGCCAGCTGTGTCTGACCTCTCTTTTGCGATTGAGCGGGGAAGCTGGACGGCCCTGATCGGTCATAACGGCTCCGGCAAGTCAACGGTCTCTAAATTGATCAATGGCCTGCTGGCCCCAGATGATTTGGATAAGTCCTCTATTACAGTTGACGGGGTCAAGCTGGGGGCTGACACGGTTTGGGAAGTCAGAGAGAAGGTCGGCATTGTCTTCCAGAATCCTGACAACCAGTTTGTCGGGGCCATGGTCAGTGACGATGTTGCTTTTGGCTTGGAGAACCGGGCAGTGCCCCGGCCGGAAATGCTGAAAATCGTCGCTCAGGCGGTCGCTGACGTCGGTATGGCTGATTATGCTGACAGCGAGCCCAGCAACCTCTCAGGGGGGCAGAAACAGCGCGTAGCGATTGCCGGCATTCTGGCGGTCAAGCCCCAGGTCATCATCCTGGATGAATCGACCTCCATGCTGGACCCGGAAGGCAAGGAGCAGATCTTGGACCTGGTCCGGAAGATCAAGGAAGACAATAACTTGACGGTTATTTCCATCACCCACGACCTGGAAGAAGCCGCAGGGGCTGACCAGGTTTTGGTCTTAGACGACGGCCAGCTGCTAGACCAGGGCAAGCCGGAGGAAATTTTTTCCAAGGTGGAGATGCTGGAGCGGATCGGCCTGGATATTCCCTTTGTCTACCGGCTCAAGCAGCTCTTGACGGAACGGGGGATTGTGCTCCCGGATGAAATTGATGATGAGGAAAAGTTGGTTCAGAGCTTATGGCAATTAAATTCGAAAATGTAAGTTATGTCTACAGCCCTGGCTCACCGCTGGAGGCGATCGGCCTGGACCAGCTGAATTTCAGCCTGGAAGAGGGGAAGTTCATCGCTCTGGTTGGCCATACGGGCAGCGGCAAGTCGACCTTGATGCAGCACTTTAACGCGCTGCTGAAGCCCACCAGTGGCAAGATCGAAATCGCGGGCTACACCATCACCCCGGAGACGGGCAACAAGGGCTTGAAGGACCTGCGCCGAAAGGTGAGCCTGGCCTTTCAGTTTCCTGAGGCCCAGCTCTTCGAAAACACGGTTTTAAAGGACGTTGAGTATGGGCCAAGGAACTTTGGCTTCAGTGAAGATGAGGCCCGTGAGGCGGCCTTAAAATGGCTTAAAAAGGTAGGTCTGAAAGATGACTTGATTGAGCATTCGCCATTTGACCTGTCTGGCGGGCAGATGCGGCGGGTGGCCCTGGCTGGGGTTTTGGCCTACGAGCCGGATATCATCTGTTTAGATGAGCCGGCAGCTGGCCTGGACCCAATGGGGCGGCTGGAAATGATGCAGCTGTTTAAGGATTACCAGGCAGCCGGGCATACGGTGATTTTGGTAACCCACAACATGGATGACGTGGCAGATTACGCCGACGACGTCCTGGTCTTGGAACATGGCCGCTTGATCAAGCATGCCAGCCCTAAGGAAGTCTTCAAAGACAGTGAATGGCTGCAAAAGCACCACCTGGCTGAACCCCGCAGCGCCCGTTTTGCCGCGAAACTTGAGGCGGCCGGCTTAAAGCTGCCGGGCCAGCCTTTGACCATGCCGGAACTGGCGGACGCGATCAAGCAAAGCCTGAAGGGGGGAGAGCATGAGTAAGATTATTATCGGCCGCTACCTGCCGGGGACGACCTTCGTCTACCGGGTAGACCCGCGGACCAAGCTGCTGACGACTTTTTACTTTATCATCATGATCTTCCTGGCCAACAACTGGGTCAGCTATCTGGTGATCAGCATCTTTGGCCTGGCCTGCGTTTTCGCGACGGGCTTAAAGGCCAGAGTCTTTTGGGACGGGGTCAAGCCAATGATCTGGCTGATTGTTTTCACCTCCCTTCTGCAGACCTTCTTCATGGCCGGTGGAAAAGTCTACTGGCACTGGTGGATATTTACCCTGTCCAGCGAGGGCTTGATCAATGGTTTGTACGTCTTCATCCGTTTTGCCATGATCATTCTGGTGTCAACAGTGATGACGGTGACGACCAAGCCCCTGGAAATCGCGGATGCCATGGAATGGATGCTGACGCCGCTCAAGCTCTTCAAGGTCAACGTGGGCATGATCAGTCTGGTGATTTCCATCGCCCTGCGCTTCGTGCCGACCTTGTTTGACCAGACGGTCAAGATCATGAATGCCCAGCGGTCCCGGGGCGCCGACTTTAACGACGGCGGCCTGGTCAAGCGGGCCAAGTCAGTTGTCCCGATGCTGGTGCCGCTTTTTATCGATTCTCTGGAAGTGGCCTTGGACTTGTCCACAGCCATGGAATCCCGGGGCTACAAGGGCAGTGAGGGCCGGACCCGCTACCGGATCCTGGAATGGAGCAAGGTGGACTTGATTCCAGCAGCCTACTGCCTGCTGTTGACAATTTTGATGATCATGACAAGGATGCATTGATGACGAGCAGATATAAATTGACATTGTCCTATGATGGCCATGACTTTCATGGCTTCCAGTCCCAGCCTGGGCAAAGAACGATTCAAGGGACGGTAGAGGAGATCCTCAAGCGGATGACTAAGGGCCAGGAGGTCCGGGTCTTCGGGTCAGGCCGGACTGATGCCGGAGTCCACTCAGTCGGGCAGGTAATCCACTTTGACTATCCAGGCCGGGAAATTCCGGCAGCCAACATGATCAAGGCGCTAAATTCCCAGCTGCCGATGGATATGGTTTTTACTGACTGTGAAATTGTGGATAAAGATTTCCACTCCCGCTTTTCCGTCAAGGGGAAGTGGTACCGCTACCGGGTCAGCCTGGACGGCTTCGTAAACCCCTTTAAGCGCTTTTACACAGGACACTACCCATATCCGGTAGATGTGGAAAAGATGCAAGAAGCCGCCAAGGACCTTCTGGGCCGGCATGATTTTACCAGTTTTGCGGCCAGCGGCGGGCAGATTGAGGATAAAGTCCGGGACATGTACTATGTCAACGTGGCCCTGGATGAAGAGAACAACGAAGTGATCATGGACTTTATCGCGACCGGCTTTTTGTACAACATGGTCCGGATCCTGGTGGCCACCTTGCTGGAGATCGGTAATGGCTGCCGGCCGGTGCACGACTTAAAGCGGGTGATCGCGGCCAAGAACCGGCTGGAGGTCCAGCAGACTGCCCAGGCCAGCGGCTTGTACCTTTACCATGTCTTTTACGAGGAAGTGCCAAGAAAATATCGGCTCGACCTTGATTTATAATTGACATTTTGGTATTTAGGACATATGATATAAGAGTATGTTTGTCCACGATAGGCCCCGGAAACTTATTGTATTCAAACTACGAATTAAACGGAGGAATTTACATTGCGTACTACACCATTAGCAAAGTCTAGTGAAATCGAACGTAAGTGGTACATTATTGATGCAACTGGCGTATCTCTT
>SFHY01000132.1 GCA_004556255.1 Lactobacillus delbrueckii | reverse complement strand
AGTTCCAGGTTGACAGGTAGTGCTGGCCCTTGAACAAGGTGAGGTTGAGCATGGCACTGCCCATGCTGAGCAGGTAAGTAAATTCATCATCTTTCAGTTTATGAAAACGAACTGCCCCGCTTGACTGATGCCTTGATCGGCTTCAAGCGGAAGATCGCGGAATATGGGATTGACAACTACAAGGTTTACGGCAACCGGCAACTTTTGGACAAGATTTCCGCCAACTGAAAGATGATGAATTTACTTACCTGCTCAGCATGGGCAGTGCCATGCTCAACCTCACCTTGTTCAAGGGCCAGCACTACCTGTCAACCTGGAACTTTGCCCTGGGTCCGGAAGAAATTGAAGAAATGGCGGCCATGACCCGGGACACGCCAAGCGACCCAATCGACATCATCGGCGACTACATCTCCCGCAAGCTGGTCAGCTTCAAGACCATTGAGAAGCCGACTGGCAAGGCCCGGATCATCATCCAGCACGTCTCCGGCCGGGGCGAGCAGAGCCTGCGGCCCCAGGAAAAGGCCCGGGTCATTGACCTCGAGCAATTTGCCGGTGTTTACTCCGACTTCAGAGAAGCCCCGGACCAGTACCTGATGGAAAAGTACCAGCTGGATACCGACTCCCTGGCCCGGATGAAGCCGACTATCGTTTTGATTAACCAGCTGGTCAAGATCATCAAGCCGCACATGATGACTTTGACTCAGTCTTCAGCCATCACCGGTTTGATGATCCAAGAAGCAGCCAAATTGAAGTACCGGCCTGATGAATACTCAACTATCGTTTTGACGGCGACCAAGAACATTGCCCGCCGCTACGAATCGGGCGGCAAGCACAGCAACCTGTCCAACAAGTTTGCCCTGCACATTTTTGACCGCCTGGCCCACGCCGGCATGGTTGACCGCGAAGACCGGCAGCTGCTGGAAATCGCGGCCCGCCTGCATGATATCGGCAACTTTGTCAACTTCCACAACCACTATGAACACGCTGCCTACATCGTGGGGGCCAACCAGATCATCGGCCTGTCTGACCGGGAAAATGAAATGCTCTTGAGCATTTTGAAGCACCAGGATATCACCAACTTGAACGCTGATGAACGCGAATACCGCCACCTTGACCCGGCCCTGCAGGTCCGGGTAGCCAAACTGGCTGCCATCCTGCGCCTGGCCAACAGCCTGGATGCCTCCCGCAAGCAGAAGATCAGCAAGATCGTGGTTTCCATCAAGGATGACCAGATGCTGATCACTGTGACCAGCAAGCGGGACCTGACCTTGGAACGCTGGGTTTTTGAAAAGAATGTCAATTTGGCTGAAGCCGTCTTCGGCATGAAGATTGCCATGAAGCAGAAGAGGGGAAAGTAAAAAATGACAATTGCCAAGAACAAGAACAAATTCACCGATCCTAGTTATTACGCCAACCGGGAATTGAGCTGGCTGGACTTCAACGATCGCTGCCTAGACGAAGCCAGAAATCCGGATGAGCCGCTTTTGGAAAGAGCCAACTTCCTGGGGATTACCCAGTCCAACGTTGACGAATTCTACATGGTCCGGGTGGCTTCTTTGAGCAAGCTGGTAGCTGCCGGGGTTAAGAGCCACGATGCCAGCGGGCTTACGCCGCTTGAACAATTGACGGCTATCAACCATAAGGAACACGAAGTGGTTGAAAAGCGCTACTCAACTTACTCCCGGTCCTTGCTGCCGCTTTTACGGAAGAACGGGATCAACATTTTGGAAAGCGACGAACTGTCTGAAGACCAGGAAGAATACATCCGCCGCTACTTCTCAAACGAACTCTACCCGGTTTTGACCCCGATGGCTGACGACCAGTCCCGGCCATTCCCATTCATCAACAACGACTCCTTGAACATCGCCCTGCGCCTTAAGGACCGGGAAAGCGGCGAGCACAAGTTTGCCACGGTCAGAGTGCCGAACATCTTCCCGCGCCTGGTCAAATTGCCAGATGGCGACAATGACTTCATCATGCTGGAAGACATTATCAAGGTCTTTGCCGACCGCCTCTTTGACGGTTATGAGATCCGCCAGGCAGCTTGCTACCGGGTTACCCGGGACATGGACCTGGACGTTTCTGAAAGCGACACTTCCGACTTCCTTTTGGCGGTTAAAAAGCAGCTGGAAGATCGGGAACACGGGCACGTAACCCGCTTGGAAGTGGAAAGCAGCATGAACACCAAGCTGCTCAAGCACTTGATGAAGCGACTGAACGTTGAAGAAGGCAGCGTCTTCAGCATCAACGGCCCAATCGACTTGACCTTCCTTAAGAAGCTGCCAGGGATGGTTGAAGGTCATGAGGACCTCCGCTACAAGCCAATGCAAGCCTTTATCGACCCGGCTTTGAGAAGCGACCACAATATTTTTGACTCAATCCGGGAAAAGGACTACCTGGTTCAGCACCCTTACGACAGCTTTGACGCTGTTTTGAACTTCGTCAAGCAGGCAGCCAAGGACCCAGACGTCCTGGCCATCAAGATGACCCTGTACCGGGTTTCCGGCAACTCCCCGATCATCAAGTACCTGGGCCAGGCGGCTAAAGCTGGCAAGCAGGTGACGGTTCTGGTGGAAGTCAAGGCCCGCTTTGACGAATCAAACAACGTGCACTGGGCCAGAACCCTGGAACAGATGGGCTGCCACGTTATCTACGGGCTGGTGGGCTTGAAGACCCACACCAAGGTAACCCTGGTTATCCGCCGCGATGAGGACGGGATCCGCCGCTACCTGCACCTGGGGACTGGTAACTACAACGACGTTACCGCCCACTTCTACACTGACTTAGGCCTCTTTACCTGCGACCGGGACCTGGGCGTTGACGCGACTAACCTCTTCAACATGCTGTCTGGCTACTCTAAGCCGCCTTACTTCAGCAAGCTGCGGATTTCACCAAACTTGATCCGCCAGTTCATCTATGAAAAGATCAACGACGAAATTGCCATTGCCAAGGCTGGCCGGCATGCTGAGATCCACATGAAGATGAACTCCCTGTCTGACCCGGACGTGATCGCCAAGCTCTATGAAGCTTCCGCTGCCGGGGTCAAGATCCACTTGATTGTCCGGGGAATCTGCTGCTTGAAGACGGAAATTCCAGGCGTCAGCGACAACATCGAGGTGCACTCGATCGTCGGCCGCTTCCTGGAACACAGCCGGATCTACTACTTCTACAATGACGGCAAGGAAGACGTCTACCTGGCCAGCGCCGACATGATGCGGCGGAACTTGAACCGGCGGGTGGAAACCCTCTTCCCGGTTCTGCAGGAAGACCTGCGGGAAAGAGTTTTGGACATTTTTGCCAAGATGTGGCAGGACAATGTCCAGGCCCGGATCCTGCACAAGACCGAATGGGTGCATGCCGACCGGCGGGGACAGACCCCATTCAACAGCCAGGAATACTTCATCGCTGAAGCCGCTGAAAAGGTGCGGATCGTTAAAGAAGAGGAAGAAGAAGAGAAGGCGAAGAAGAAGGACGCTTTTGAGGCGATGAAGCCGCAGGAAAGCGAATTGGAAGACGACGAATGATCAATGAAGAATTGACCGACCGGGACCGGGTGGAACTGACCAAGCTGTCTTATGAGGCGCTGAATGTGGGCGAGACAGTTGTGGTTGCCGGCAAAAGGATCGGACAATTGACCCGGGACGTTTATGCCAAGGACGGGATGCAGGCTTTTTTGATCGAAAACAACAATGAGATCACAGTCTTGTTCAAGGGCTCTTATGGCTTTAAGAAGGGCAACGCGACAACCTGGCGGGACGAGTGGCTGAACACCAACTGGCCGATTTTTCTGGCCATGCTGACTAACCAAAGGCAGGTGCCTAGCGCCTTGGTTACGGCCAGCCGCTATCTTAACTGCTGGCTGGAGGAATTCCCGGATGGCCATTTTTACATCTACGGGCATTCCTTGGGGGCGATCAATGCTGAGTACGCTCTGGCTAATTGCCGCTTTCCAGATCAAATTGCTGCTGCTTATCTCTATGAAGGCACCAATATCTGGCGCCTCTTGACTCATAAAGAGCGGCAGCTGGTTGCCCAGCTGCGCGGCAGAATCAATACTTATGTTGATATCTATGACCCGGTGACCTTGGGCTATACGGCCAGCAAGCGGATGGTGGGCAAGCTGCACTATGTCGACAGCCTGCCTATGAACCCAGTCAAGCAGCATATGTGGGGCGGCTATCGCTTTGATGGAAATGGAAATTTGCTGGAAA
>SFHY01000131.1 GCA_004556255.1 Lactobacillus delbrueckii | reverse complement strand
CTAAAAATGCAAGCAAAAAAGAGAACTAGAGTTCCTAGTTCTCTTTTGAGATTTTATAGTCCTTTTGCAATGATAAGGTGACGTAAAAGACCTTGCCATAGCGGGAATCTTCCACCAGCTGGGTCTTACTGAAGAGCTTGACGCTGCCGCCAGCCTTGGTCAGCAGGTATCTCCCGTCCAGCAGGTAAAACTTCCCGTCATCGACCGTAAAGTCTTGTGTCCGGGTTTCGATCGCGGCCAAACTGACCACAAAAATAGCCAATACAATGACAGCTGTATTGGCGAAATTGGCGAATCATCGACGAATGACCAGCAATCTGGTCTTGATTTTTTGCATGCGATTCTCCTCCAAAATAACTATTAACTAATAATGTTTAGTATAACAGTATTTTGAAGAGCGATGCAAATATTTTTATCACTTTTACTGATCAGTTAGTTGCTTTTTTAAGCTGCTAGCCAGATTTGAACTGGCGACCTCCTCCTTACCACGGCGGTGCTCTACCTCCTGAGCTACAGCAGCGCTTTAATTGTAACATGCCGGCTTCTTTTCGGCAAAAGAAGAAAAAAGTAAACAAAAAAGAAAGCTTCCAACTGGAAACTTTCTAAAAATCTTTTTTAGCCCTTGATGTGGACCAGGGTGTACTTCTTCTTGCCCTTACGGATGATGACGAACTTGCCGTCAAAAGCCGCCGCCGGGTCAACTTCAAAGTCGGTGTCCTGGATCCGGTCACCGTTGACGTAGATGGCGCCGTTGTTAACGTCTTCTCGTGCCTGCCGCTTGGATGATTCAATCTTGGTGTCAACCAGGAAGTCAACCAGGTTCTTCTTTTCTGCCCCGCTCTCAGCGCTTGGCGCCTTGGCCAGGGCGATTTCTACCTGCTTGGTGGTCAAGTCCTTCACGTTGCCGGAGAAGAGGGCTTCAGTGACCGTTTGGGCTTCCTTCAAGCCTTCTTCGCCGTGAACGAACTTAGTTACTTCTTCAGCCAGGCGCTTTTGGGCTTCCCGCTTCCAAGGTTCAGTCTTGACCTTTTCTTCCAAGGCGTCGATTTCTTCGTGGTTGAGGAAGGTGAAGTACTTGAGGTACTTGATGACGTCCCGGTCGTCCTGGTTGATCCAGAATTGGTAGAATTCGTAAGGACTGGTCTTTTCCGGGTCCAGCCAGACAGCACCGCCAGCGGACTTGCCAAACTTGGTCCCGTCGGCCTTCAGCATCAATGGGATGGTCAAACCGAAGGCTGGCCGGTCTGCCCCTTCCAGGCGGTGGATCAAGTCGATCCCGGCCGTGATGTTGCCCCATTGGTCAGCCCCGCCGATCTGCATCTGGACGCCGTGGTCCCGGTTCAGGATGTAAAAGTCGATGGCTTGCAGGATTTGGTAGGAGAATTCAGTGAAGGAGATCCCGTTTTCCAGCCGGCTGGCCACGACTTCCTTGTTCAGCATGTTGTTGACCTGGAAGAGCTTGCCGTAGTCGCGGAGGAATTCCAGCAGGGTCATCTTGCCCAGCCAGTCACGGTTGTTGACGATGCGGAAGTTTTCCGTGCCAAAAAGCTTCACCATCTGCGCCGTCAAAGCTTCTTCATTGTGCTTGACCGTTTCTTCAGACTGCAGGACCCGTTCAGTTGACCGGCCGGATGGGTCACCGATTGAGCCCGTGCCCCCGCCGATAATGATGACTGGCTTGTAGCCGGCCAGCTGGAATCTCTTCAAGATCATGAAGGGAATCAAGTGACCGATGTGCAGGGAGTCACCCGTCGGGTCAGTCCCGCAGTAAAGGGCCAGGTCGTCATGCTTGGCCAGGTAATCCCGCAAGCCTTCCTCGTCAGTTTCCTGGTTGATGGCGCCGCGCCATTTCAAATCTTCCAAAATGTCAAAATTAGCCATTTCTGCCTCCAAATAAAAAAGTCCCCGGATCAAAAGATCCAGGGACGACTAAATTCTGTCTTAGCCGTGGTACCACCCACGTTCGCACAAAGTGCCTCTTGGGAGCTTCTTAACGGGGTTCTCCTTCCCCGCGCTGTATTTCGTCTGCCTGGCCTGTCTAGCTCGCACCAACCGCTAGTTCTCTGAACGCTGAACCAGGCAACTACTTCATTGTCGCGTTTTTATAAAAATAACATGAATTTGCCTTAGGGTCAAGCCTATAAAAGCCAGCGGGCCAAAAATCTGCTCCTGCGCAAGAGCCAGACGATAGCCAGACTGCTGGCAAAAATCAAAATTACCAAGCCAGGCAGCCAGGCAGAATTACTTGCCGCCAGCTGCCAGACCGGCGTCTTGCCCCAATAGTAAATCAATAACGGGTGCAGCAAGTAAATACCCATGACAGACCTGGCCAATTCCCCTAAAACTTCTTCTGACCAAAGCCGGGGCCTAAGAGTCTGCAGGCTGAGAAAAACCGCGCTGCTCTCCAGCAGGACAAAAAAGGAATTATAGCTGTACAAGGTTAGGCGCAAATGGCCCGCCTTCGCAGTCAGCCAGCCAGACAAGCCGATTGTCACTACAGCCCCCAGCAAGCCCAGGGCCTGGACAAAATACAGGTTACGCTTGCTCATGTGGGCCTGGCTAAAGTAGTAGCCAGCCATGTAGTAGCCCCCAAAGCCCATTACCGTTTGCAGGTCCAGCTTGCCCAGCAGGCGCTTAACAGCGGCAAGCGCGTCAGCCATATGCTTGGGCGGGTTTGGCCAAAGGCGGATTAAGTCCAGGCCGGTCGGCAAGAGCCAGGCAAAGAGCAGGGCCAGCAAGAGGTAGTATTCGAGAAGCGGTCGTCTTCTGGCCAGCGGACGCAAAAGCGGCGTCACCAGGTAAAGGCCGGCGATCATCGGCAGATACCACAGGTGGTCATAGCTGCCGATCAGGAACTTAGCCACGGTCACCAGGTCGCCCCCCTTGGCGAAATAGTACCAGCCACAATAAATCAACTGCCAGATTATGTAGCTGACTACGATCCTGCGCAGGTATTTTTTAAAAAGCTTTTCCATGCTTAAGTCAAAATCCGTATTCAGAAAAATGGCCCCGGAAATCATGATAAAGACCGGCATGCAAAAGCGGCTCAAGCCGTCCCAGAAGTTGAGGATCTGCCAGTTTAAGCTCGCGTAATCCTGCCGGTAGAAGCTGAGGGACGTGGCCACATGGATGGTAATTACCCCGAAAATCGCCAGCAGGCGGAGGTAATCGAGATAGGCGACGCGCTGCTTCTGAGCCATCATTGTCCCCCTTTTTACTTCAAAAGGCAAAAACAGGGGCCAAGCCTCCTTGGTCCCTGTTTTTTGCTAAAAATCACAACATTATTTCTTCATGGTGTAGAAGCCGTTGATCTTCAAGGCATAGGCTGAACCAGCCGTCATGTCGTATTGGATCATTTCGTAGTCCTTGAGCAGGGCTTGCTGTGAGCTGGTCAAGGTCTTCGGGTCAACTTCCTTGCCCTTCTGGTCAACCAGGGTAAAGCCGGTGTCATCGCTGTAGCTGATCGTCAAGGCTGGCAGCTTCTTGTGCACTTCAGTCAAAAGTGCCTGGTAAGCCGTAACCTTGCTGTTGGTTTGTTCCAGCATCATGGCGATGAAGTCACTGGTGTTGACGTAGTTGGTCTTGGAAGTCAGTTTAGCCTTAGCCCCGTGCTGACGGGCGTACTTGTTAGAGTAGATGAAGTAGCGGGTCGAGTGCATTTGGACCGGGTACTTAGACGTGTATGACTGGGAAACGATTGCCGGGTAGTGGTCACCGTAGAAGACCATGGTAATTGGCTTCTTGATCTTGTCAATCTGCTTGATGACCTTCTTGACCGCCTGGTCAGTGTAGTGGGTCCCCATGATGTAGGTCGCCGCTTGCGTTCTGATGCTGCCGTCGTCAAAAAGATCACCGGAAATCTTGCCGGCATAGTAGTTCTTCGGGTACCAGTTGTTGTACGGCATGTGGTTCTGAATTGAAATCAGGTTGATGAACTGGCCGCCCTTGCGGGAGTTGATCTGCCGCAAGCCGTTGGCGTAAGTCGTGAAGTCAGAG
>SFHY01000130.1 GCA_004556255.1 Lactobacillus delbrueckii | reverse complement strand
CTTAGCGTCTTCAACTGATGCTAATTCACCACCATCGGCACCTTGGTTTTCACCAATCTTACCGATTTCAGCTTCAACAGAAATGCCGCGTTCGTGAGCCAGCTTGATGATTTCCTTGGTCTTGGCCAAGTTTTCTTCAGTTGGCAATGCGTGGCCGTCGAACATAACGCTTGAGTAGCCAAGCTTGATACATTCAATAGCTGAGTCGTAGTCACCGTGGTCCAAGTTCAAGATAACTGGAACTGAGATGTTCATTGAGTCCATTGAGTCTTCTACCAAGTCCTTAACGAGCTTGTAGCCACCCATGTACTTAGCAGCACCAGTTGAAACTTGAATCAACAATGGAGTTCTGGTTTCTTCAGCACCACGAAGAAGAGCGCGGGTCCATTCCAAGTTGTTAGTGTTGTAGGCACCAACAGCGTAGTGTTCCTTACGAGCCTTCTTAAAAATGTCATTACCGTTAACGAAATAAGCCATAAAAATACCTCCTAAGCTTCTTACGACTCTATTGTACCCAATAATGAATATTTGAGCAAACAAATTCTTGCTTGTAAGCGCTTTATACCAAAAATATTTGTGTTCGCTTTCTCTATGCAGATTTCCTAACGCATTTTGAGGACAACCTTGCTGCCAACTGGCAGGCCCCCGTTCGATCTTTGCTCATAGATCCACTTGGCATCGCTGACTGACAGACGAACGCAGCCATGGCTGTCCGGCTTCTTGCCCAGGGTGGTCAAGTGGGCTCCGCCCTTGTAGCCATAGTGGTAGTTGCCGGCCTTGACCCCGGAATTGAAGTTGTTGATCGGGACTGAGTGGAAAAGGTAGACCCCGTGCTGGTGGTAGGAAACGTAATAGCGGGCCCCTACCCCGTTATTATTGTAGAAGACCTCGCCGGCTTCTTCCTGGATCCGGTAGTTGCCGACTGGGGTCCGGCTTTCTCCGTTC
This sequence comes from Lactobacillus delbrueckii, assembly GCA_004556255.1. Lineage (GTDB taxonomy): Bacteria > Bacillota > Bacilli > Lactobacillales > Lactobacillaceae > Lactobacillus > Lactobacillus delbrueckii_B. Next base: position 3,076 of record SFHY01000130.1, on the reverse strand, counting down.
TTCTTGATCGCGCCCGGAGAAGCGTACATGGTGTAGATGACTTTCTTGCCGGACATGACATAGGCCCGGGCCCCAAGGATGGAGACGCGGATCCAGACATTCTTGTACTTGCGCAGGTCCGGGTACTTGCGCTTGGTTTCGCTGGAGTAGAGATAGTAGTGGCCAGTCATGGGACGCATATCGCTTGGGTCAGCGTAGGGTCTGACTTTTTCCTTCTTGGCGACCCGCTCCTTCTTCGGGGGATGCTCCTGGACCTTGCTTTTGCCGCCGACTTCCGGCAGGGTCTCAAAGATTGGAATGATCATCAAGCAGGCGATTATGGCAATCAGCAGTATTCCGACACGTTTATGGGCCTTGTTCATCAATTACACTCTTTTCTTGATCTTCTTTTTATAACTCTGCAATCGCCAGCAAAGCGATTACACAAATAATTAAGCTTATTATCTTACAAAATACATCAAAAACCTAGTCAAACCACTTCAGTTTGCCCGAATTTTAACGAAAAAGCAATCCAAAATGGATTGCTCGTGAAAATCTTATTTGGTTTGTAACAAATGACATCTAACTGTAAAACGAGTCGTGCCGTCATAAGTACATGTGAACAGGCTCAGATCGTACTTGCTTTGAACCATCTTGCTGATGGCCGTTGGTTGCAGGACTTCCATCTTCTGGACCTGGTAGACATAGCGCTGGCCGGTTGCGGCTTCAAAATAGACCTTGTCGCCGACTTTCAGTTGGTTCAAGCGGCCAAAATGGTTCACGAAATTGTGCCCAGCTACAGTCCAGTCCCGGTCTTCCGCCGTTCCTGTATAAGTCGCCGGAGATACTTCCAGCTGGCTGAACTGCCACTTGCTGGCTACCGGCAGGGTTAAGTTCAAAGTCGGAAAATTGAGATAACCACTGTAGGCTGTTCCGTTGACCTTAATCACGGTCTTGCCAGATTTTGCAGTTTTTGGCGCTTGCTCGATCGTGCGGACAATCGCCTTAGCAGAACTGCCGGCACGGTAGTCTTCAATTAGATTGTGGGTCAGCAATAGACCAGCCAGCAAGATAAAGATGGCTCCCAGCGCCATTTTGATTCTGCCTTTTTTTCTCATCGTTCACCTTTCTTCTGCTCAGCCCAGCCCCAGACAAACAGGGTCAAACCTGCCAAAGCCAAGAGCGGGATCGGCCAGTTTAACTGCCCCGTCTGCGGCAAGCGCGGAGTTTGCGGCAAAGTCGGAACCGTGCTGGCAGTTGGCGTCTTGCTGGTCTTCTTGGCTGTAATTGTTGGGATGCCAGGATATTGCGGCTTGCTGGAGACCTTTCTGTTACTTGAGCTTGAAGACGACGGCGTGCTTGGCTTATTAGGCGTAGCCGGTTTAGACGGCGTCTTCTGGGTGTCTTTTGGCTGGGCTACGATATTATTGACCGTCTGCCCAGCAATCTTATATGGCAAGACCAGGCAGAAGGGATTAATCTTCTCATAGCCCGCCGCGCTGGTCGTTTGCACTACCAGGTAAACCGCGTTTGACTCCAGGCTCATTGAAGCATCCCCGCTGGAGGAAATCTCAGTTGTCTGCGCGCTAAGCTGCTTATCAGCAACATAATCAGCCAAACTGCGGGCAAAACTTGCCGTCATTATTTCATTTTGCGACTTGCCAGCGATATCCTGGCTCATTTTAGCAAAATCACTAGTATATTGGTACTTTTTCGCTGAATCAAGCTTGGCTACTTGATAAACCACCAAATTCCCGCCGGAAATCGCCTTGCCCGTCTTCTGATCCCGCATCTGCACCGTCAAAGAGCCAGTATCAGCTGCCAGAACAGGATTGCCCGCAGCAAAAATAAAAAACAAGCTGAGCAAAGTCACTAGTCGGCCAATTTCTTTCAACTTAGAAAGCAAGCCATCCACCATCTTTCTATTTATGTAATTGTATGCTCTTGCCTGCCGGTGTTCCTAATCAGCTGGATCAGCCAAATAAGAAGCAACAGGAACAGCAAGGCTACTACACTATAATATAGTATACGATAACCCGGCCCATTATTGTAATACTATAACAATCACTGATTTGCTTCTATGCCAAAGCAAAAAAACAGGGCTTTTCCACTGTATGTGAAAAAGTCCTGTTTACTTTTACATTAACAAGCATATTGCTTGTTTGACCAAAAATACTGCTAAAAAGGCTACTTGTACTTGATAACGACCTTGGTACCCACCTTCAGCTTGCCTGAAGTCCGTTGACCGTACAGCCAGCGGGCGTCACTCAGGGTCAAGCGGATGCAGCCATGAGAGTCCGGCTTGGTCCCCTGCACAGTCAAATGGGCATTGCTGCCGACGCCGCCGTAGCCATAGTGGTAGCCCTTGTAGTAGACGCCAGAGCCGTAGTTGTTGATCGGCACGCTGTGGAACAAGTAGTCATTGCCGTAGTAAGCCAGGTAGTAACGAGCTCCTACGCCGTCTGAGGAGACAAAGGATGGGCCGTAGGCTGCCTTGATAGAGAAGGTGCCACGCGGCGTGTCGCTTTGGTACTTGCCGTTGGTCATTTCAAAACGGCCGGCTGAAGAGTACATGGTGTAGATGACCTTCTTGCCACTCATGACGTAGACCCGGTTGCCCAGGATGGAAACCCGGATCCAAACATTCTTATAGTTGGCCAGGTTCGGGTAAGCCCGCTTTTCGCTTGACTTGAAGTAGTAGTCCCCGGTCTTGGCCCGCATGTCAGCCGGGTCATAGTAAGGGGCATTGGCCGGCTTGTGGAGGACCCGCTTGTAGCGGACCTTGACCGTAACGTTCTTGGTCTTGCTGGTCACTTTCTTGGCCTTAACCTTAGTCGTGCTGCGCTTGTAGCCGCTTATAGCAGGAACCTTATAACTCTTCCAGGTCCCTTTTGACCACTTGCCGTAGCTCTTTTTTGAGCTCTTGGAAGTCTTGGTCAATTTGCCATCAGTATAGGTTTTAGTCGTCGTGGTGGTGGTCGTTACCGTTCTGGACAGCTTAACCTTCTGGGTAATGGTCTTGTTCTTGCCCGGCCGGTCCAAGATGATCTTCCGGGTCTTGGTAACGTATTGCTTCTTCTTACTCTTCTTAACCGAC
>SFHY01000129.1 GCA_004556255.1 Lactobacillus delbrueckii | reverse complement strand
TGAGTAGTGTAGAAAGCAGTGTGTGGAGTTACCAGAACGTTTGGACGAGCGATCAAGTCAGCCAAACGTGCGTCTGGGAATTCCTTGCCTTCCCAGTCTTTGTTGAAGACGCCAACTTCACCTTCGTAAACGTCCATTACGTAACCGAAGACCTTGCCTGAGTCCAAACCACGGATAACAGCGTCAGTGTCAACCAATGGACCACGTGATACGTTAACGATAACTACGTCTTGCTTCATTTCAGCGATTGACTTGTCGTTGATCATGTGAACGTTAGCTGGAACGTCAGGAACGTGCAGGGAAATAACGTCAGCTTGCTTGTACAGGTCGTCAAGTGAGTCTACGTAGTAGCCCTTCTTTTCCAATTCTGGGTTGCGGAAGATATCGTAAGCAATAACCTTAGCGCCGAAGCCTTCCATGATTTGCATGAAGACTTGACCGATGTGGCCAGTACCTACAACACCAACAACTTGGTCGCGAACTTCACGGCCGATAGTTGGTGCCCAACGCAAGTCGTGACGGGCAACCTTTTCGTCCATAGCCTTGTCTTGACGCAGGATGCGGGCAGCTTGGATAGCAGCGTGTTCTGCGATGGCGTCTGGTGAGTAAACTGGAACGTTGGTGATTTGGAAGCCAAGTTCCTTAGCCTTAGCCATGTCGATGTTGTCAACACCAACGTTACGCAGGCTCATCTTAGTGATGCCGTTGTCTGCCAAAGCTTGCAGAGTTTCAGCGGTGTAGTCAAGTTGTTGGTAAACAACAACACCGTCAGCACCCTTTGCTAAAGCAGCAGTTTCTGGAGTCAAAAGCTTGTCAGTGTATTCAACTTCGACGTCCTTGTGAGCGTCTTCCCATTCCTTCAAGAATGGCTTTTCATCTTCACGAATTGCGTAAGCAAAAATTTTAGTCATTAATTGTCCCTCCGTTATTCTTGCTCTTACATTGATAATCTTAGCACAAAATCGCCGGATAAAAAACTAAAATGTGAGTATTTGAGCAAATATTTTTCCTGTAAGCGCTATACTTAACCGGCGACTTGGATTTAGTTCGTGAACGTGAGCGTTTTTCACAAGCCCTGTTTGTCAAAACGGCTCAGACCCTTTAAACTAGTCTTAGCAAATAAAGGAGCATGAAAAATGACAATGCAAAAAATCATCCACGATCCCCTCAGTTTAAGCCAGCCGGCAGCTAAAGCGGCGGCCAGTGACCGGCAAGCAGCCCAGGACCTGCTGGACACCCTGCTGGCCCACCGGGAAAGCGTTGACGGCCTGCCGCCCGCCGCTGGCCTGGCCGCCAACATGATTGGGGTAAACAAGGCGATTATCGCGGTCAACGCCGGCTTTTTACCTATGGTTATGCTCAACCCTAAGATTGTTAAAAGATCCGGCCATTACCTGGTAGAAGAAGGCTGCCTGTCTTTGCCGGGAGAGCGGCCAGCTGACCGCTATGAAGAGATTACGGTTAAGTACCAGGATATGGACTTAAAAGAGCATGAGCAGGCCTTTACGGGCTTTGTGGCGGAAACTATCCAGCATGAGGTCGATCACTGCAAGGGCAAATTAATTTAATAAGGTAGGAAAGCAAAAAGCTGGGCCAAACGGCTCAGCTTTTTTAATCGGTCAGGTAGGAGACCGGCTTGTTGACTTCGACCTTGGTGCCGGAGTATTTCTTGGCGATCCACTTCAGGATCTGCTTGTTATGGTAGAGCTTGCCCAGCTTCTTGTAAGCGGCATTGTTCTTGTTCTTCTTGGCGGTGGCCAGGACATTGATGTTGTTCTTGGTGCTCTGGTCGATCTTTTCGTGGTAAAGGGAGTCCTTCAGCACGTTCAAGTTGCCGGCCAGGGCGATGGTGTTGCCGATAAGGACGGCGTCGACGGACTTGATGATCCGCGGGCCGGTGGTGTCATCGATCAGCTTGAACTTGAACTTCTTCGGGTTGGAAACAATGTCGTTGGTGTTGCCGCTGGCTGAGTCAAAGTTCTTCTTCAGCTTGATCAGGCCGGCGCTTTGCAAAAGCAGGAGCCCTCTGGCTTCGTTGGCGGCATTGTTGGCCAAAGCAATCGTGGCGCCCTTAGGCAGCTTGGAGAGCTTTTTGTACTTGGAGGAATAAATTCCCATTGGTTCCAGGTAGGTTGTTGCCAGGGCGACTTGCTGGCCGGCATTGTTTTTTGACTTGTTGTAAGCTTCCAGGTAGGCCCAGGAGGCGAAGGCACTGACGTTGATACTGCCGTCAGAGGTTGCCCGCAGCAGGCTTGGCCCGTCGGTAAAAGCTTTTACCTTGATCTTAAGGCCCAGTTTTTTAGCCTGGCTGCTCTTGGCGATGTGCTGCCAGACTTGAACATCAGGGCCGATAGAGCCGACAGTGATGGTAGTCGTCTGGCTCTTGGCCGTTTGCCGGGAAGAAGTCAGGCGAAAGGCGAAGAAGGCGGCAATGATGACGACGAGGGCAATGGCGGCGGCGATGAGCCGTTGCTGCTTTTTCTTTCTTCTCATGATTTTTGCTCCTAAAAGTTAAAAACTAGTCTTCAACCACGTGGCGGTTAAATGGGTCGTCGCTGATGCCCTTCTTTAGGATGTCGTTGCACCATTCCTGGGCGCTGAAGAGGGAGTGGTCGCGGTAGTTGCCGCAGCTTTCGATGGTGGTGCCAGGCACGTCTTCCCAAGTGATGTCGTCTCTGATGGCCTTGAGGGAGTCGCGCAGGGCCTTGGCTACTTCAGTGGTGCTGTGTTCACCCCAGGTAATCAAGTGGAAACCGGTCCGGCAGCCGAATGGGGAGCAGTCGATGACGCCATCTAAGCGGTCGCGCAGGAGGCTGGCCAGGAGGTGTTCAATGGTGTGCAGGCCGCCAGTTGGGATGGCGTTTTCGTTAGGCTGCACCAGGCGGAGGTCGAAGTTGGAGATCTTGTCGCCCTTAGGGCCTTCTTCAACGGTGATCAGGCGGACGTAAGGTGCCTTAACTTTAGTGTGGTCCAATTCAAAACTTTCTACTTTAGCCATGATGATAATCTCCTTTTTTCTAAAAATACTGCTTAACTAAATTACTTGAAAAAACGTGACAAAAAAAGTCCCTGAACGAAAATGCTTTCGCTCAGGGACGTATTAGCGTGTTACCACCCATCTTCACGGCCAAAAGAGGCCGCCTTTAAGTACGCTCCGCCTGGGCGGAGTTATACTCGGGCGCGGTATCGGGCGCCTCCCGCGAGAAGCTTGCCGGAGCTCGCCTCCCGTATGACTCAAAGACCATGTTCGCCGGGGCCTCTTCAGCGCTTTTCAGCCACCGCGCCTCTCTGAAAGAAGATTTGACCAGCTACTTATCTTTTCCTTGTCAACGTGTTTTCATTTTTTAATCATAATATAATAACGATAGCCGCTTGTCAACCTTTCGCGGCAAAAATTATCCAAGCCGGCTAATCGTCCTGCTTTTGCTTGCCGGAATTAAATTTCCGGTCCCGCAGATAGTCGGCAATCGTCGCGCCAATGAAGATTAAGTCAAAGGGAACCAAAAGGGCCAGGCCGGCGATATTCAACATGCTATAGGCGGCTGTGTTGGTAACTATGATAATTCCGATAGGAATCAGCATGTTCCAATAGCCAATCCGGTAACGGAAGAAATCTCTAATTTCTTGCATCCTCGGCGCGAAAGGCGCGGTCAAAACAAAGCCGATCATTAACCCAGCTGAAAAATAGCTGATTAATAAACGAGTCATGATAATACCTCAAAAATTTACTTTCCTAGAAAACAACAAATACGGGATTAATACCTGGAATTATAGTTTTGTTTCTAATCGCATACAAGTGGAAATTATCCAGGCCGGCTAATCGTCCCGGTCCTGCTTGGCTTCTTCCTCGCGCTTGATCTTGAGGACTAAGGGGGTCAGTTTGATTACCAGGAACTTGGCAAAGTAGTAGGCGATCACGAAAAAGACGATGATGCCGACCAGTTGGGTAAGCAAGACTGGCCAGATGTTGTAAGCCACCTCAGCTAAAATCATTTTTTCTCACTCCATTTCAAAAACATGTTTTTCACTTTTGACATCAAGATAATTATAACTCTATATATTAATTATGTATAAGTTTTTTACATTATATATCCAAAAAACGAAGCTGCTTTAATCTGCGTGATATGACCCC
>SFHY01000128.1 GCA_004556255.1 Lactobacillus delbrueckii | reverse complement strand
TTGGACGGTGACAAAAAATGCAGATCAACCTAAAAGACTTAACTAAAGCAATCGAAGAACAGACCTACCTGTCTGACATGGAGACCATCAAGTATTCCGAAGTCTCCCGGAGCAAGAAGAAGTTAAGAGAGCACGCCTTGACCATGGTCCAGGAAGTAGCCGCGGCCTTAAAGAAGGATCGCTTGATGCAGGTTCAGTTGGTTTTGGAAGGGAAGAACCCCATCACTTTTGCCCTGGAAACCAACATCATCAACCTGCCCCTGGTCAACTACAAGAAGCTGATCAACTTCTTTGATGAAGAAGAAGCTCAGCCGGTCAAGGTTTACTTTGAAACGGCCAGCGAATACCTGAACGCTTCCCACTTCCGGATCGACCTCTTCATGGATGGCGATGAATTAGTAGCCGATGTTGAAGGGGCAGCCGACCGCCTGGCTGATGCCATGAGCGAGAAGATCAAGCAGGTCAAGGAAGGCGAAGCAGCTGCCAAGGAAGCTGCTAAAGAAGCCAAAGCCAAGACGAAGAAAGAGGAATAATTATGTGGAGCTGGAACGTACTGGGAGTGGCCCTCTGGGTGGGAGCCATCGTTTACCTGGTCTTTATCGTACAAAATATCCGGCACCGGCGGCTGAAGATGATCATCCAGCGCCAGCATAAATTTGAATGGGGCAACTTCCTGATCAGCCTGCTGGAAGTCGCCAGTTTCTGCCTTTTGGTTGGCTGGCTCTTAGCTGTCAGCCTCTTTGACGACCCGAACTTGACGGATACTTCCCGGATTACTTCGTCCGTGACCTACAAGCCCCTGGTCCTGCAGCCTAGCGCCAGCCAGAGCTACTATGTCCAGGTCAAGTCCAGCAAGAACCGGGATTTAAGCCAGCAGTATATTTTTTACCTGAAGGGGAAAAAGTATACCGTGCCCAGCCACCTGGCTACGGTCTCTTATGAAAAGGACCCGATCAACGTGACGGCCTCAGCCCTGCCTTTCAGCCGCAAGGAGCTGAAGAAGGAAGATTCCCGCTACCAGCAGGCCTACGTGGCCATCTACACAGCTGAGTACAAGAACACCGCGGCTAACGGGATCGGCCTCCATGCTGGCCGCCAGGCCAAGCGCTTCTACCTGATCCGGGTGCCGGACAGTTCCTTTATTGACAAGGAAAACAAGTAAGAATTAAACAAAGTAAAAATCGCCTTCTAATTAAAGAAGACGATTTTTTCTTACATTTTCTCAAATCTGACGATTCGGAGTCCTGTGCTTTTTTCTTCCTTGATGTAAGCCAGGAGGCCGCCGTCCAGGAAGGCTAAAAGCAGGTTAGAGGTCGGGAAGTCCAGGACATTGCCGGACATGTAGCTGGCCCCTAAAAGCAAAGTGCTAGCGATTAAAAGGCTGGTTAAGTAAAAGGTCCGGCAGGCTTTTTCCTTCAGCCACGCAAAGGCTCCATAGAGGATGATGGCCGGGTAAAAGGCCAGATAAAGGAAGGCGCCGACTAGCCCCAAGGAGTAGTACTGGGCCGTGAAGTCCCGCTCCAGGTTGAAGATGTTGGTCTGCCGCATATAACCGATCCCCAGCCACTTGTCCAAAGGATCGTTGTCGTACTTGACCACCTGCTTAAGCATGGCCTCTTCGACCTTACGGTTGGCTAAACGGACGCTGGCCGGCTCTTTAAGCAGGTCGATCCAGAACTGCGGGTCATACTTATATGGATAGGACTTGGTAATGAAGCGCTTGTTTAAGGCGTACTTCTGGTAATATTTGGCCAAAAAGTCCTGCTCAAACTCCTTCAGCTTGTCCGGGTCATGCTTGTACTTGGCCAGGCCCGCCTTTAAGATCGCGTTTTCCTTGTCAATCTTAGAGTCGTGGCTGTTTGCCCAGTAGATCTCGTACTTGTAGCGCTGGATAGCCGGGGAGACCTGCCAGCAGGCCCCGGTGATCCCGGCTAAGGCCAAGAGGGTGACCAGGCCGCCTTTAGAGAACTTGACGTTTTTTAAGAAAAGCAGGTGGATCAGCCAGGCAAGCAAACTGACGGCCAGGGTCCCGGCTAAGCCGTAGAGGGCGACTTTCGTACCGACTTCCAGCATGGCCAAAGTCTGGCTGAGGGCCAAAAGGCCGGTCTGCCAGGAGAAGCGCTCAAGAAGCAGGTAGAAGACGACCGGGGCCAGCATCAAGAGGATGGCGCTCAAGGTGTTGGTAAAGTAGAAGAAGCCCTTGGAGGCACTGTGGGAGTAGCCGTAAAGCGGCCCCATGAACCAGGTGAAGATGTTGCCGGAGATCACCCCGGTTTCGTAGGACTTCAAAGAGACCACGAAGAGGTTGCTCAAGACGATGGTGCCGGTGAAGAGGCCGCTGACCCAGGCGAAGGCTTTTAACAAGAAGTCCTGGCTGATTTCCAGATTTTTAGTCACCCAGATCAAGGCCAGGGGCAGGAGCATTCTGAAGAGGTAAAAAATCTCCCCGAAATTTGAGTAGCCGTAATCGTTCGGGCTAATGCTCTTAAAGTTCTGCATGTGCCAGAGGTGGAAGATTCCGTAGAGGGTCAAGAGGGCCAGGTAGGCCCAGAGCCAGGCCGGGGGGAATTTTTTTTGCCCCCAGACAAGAAGGCCCACCAAGACAACTACTCCGGCGATCCGGATGATGGTCGGGATGGTGAAGGGCAGGATGGTGGCCAGCTTCCCCCGGTAGAAGAAGTCCAAATCCAGGAAGGGCTGGAGAAGGATGAACCAGTAGAGCAGGCTTTTAGTTTTTTCTTTCATGTTGTCAACTCGCTTTCTCTACTATCTTAACAAAAAACTCCGCGGGATAACCGCGGAGTTCTCTTACTTGCTCTTCTTGGCCGGAGCCTTCTTTTCCTTCTTGTCCTTGTCGTCAGCCTTCATGGTCGGGGCCACCTTTTCGATGGTCACGTTGTTGGTGGAGAGGGCCTTGGCCTTCTTGGCTGCCCGGGCCGGCTTCATGTTCTTGAAGTTGACGACCAGCTTGTAGTTGAGGTCGCTGACGGCAGTAGCGTCAACGTCGTCAAAGGAAGTGATGGCCAGGAGGGCGGAGTTTTCATAGATCTTTTCCACCGTGCCTTGGAACTGCTTCTTCAGTTCTTCTTCTGACTTGGCGTTAACGACGGCACCTAATTCAACATCGGCTTTCTTCATGGCAATCTCCTTAATTCGCAAATGGTTAAAATTTCAACTAAGCTATGATATAGTATAGAGCGAAAATTTTCAAGTTAGGAGATCCCTTTTTGGCTAAAAAAATTATCTTGATTGCCGGTCCCAGCGGGGCTGGCAAGACGACCATATCCGAATACCTGGCTGACCGCTACCAGATCCCCCGGGTAGTCACCCACACCACCCGGCCAAGACGGCCTGGGGAAAGCGGGTCAGCTTACTACTTTGAAGACGATGCTTCTTTTGCCCAGCTGCACTTCTTTGAACATGTGAAATACGGGGACTATCAGTACGGGTCCAGTAAAGAAGGGCTGGAAAGAGCCTGGGCCAAGAACGATCTGGTCAGCTTGATCGTGGACATCAAGGGGGCCCGGTCTTACCTGGAAGCTTTGGGCGACCAGGTTTACTTCCTTTATGTGACCTGCAGCCTGGATACTTTGGCCAAAAGAATGGCTGACCGGGGCGACTCAAGTGACCAGATCAAGAAACGGCTGGCCGGCAGCGAGTTGAACGAATTGCCGGAAGATTTGGCTTCTTACGCCCATGTCCTGGTCAATGATGACCTGGAAAGCACCCATGCCAGCCTGGATGCCTTGGTCAGAAAGTTACAAGATTAAGCTTTTTTTCATAGATTGTAAAAAAGGCGTGACCTTTTTGAAACAGAATTGAAATATTTCTCCTGTAAGATGTTAAACATCAAGTTAAGAAAAGGAAGTAAATCATTTTGAAGTTCAAGAAGTCATTAGCCAAAGTAGTCGCAGCCGTATCCCTGGCCTTCGCCGGTTTCGTTGCCGTAAATACTGTTAACACTCAAAACAACACTGTCCAAGCTGCTTCTAAGACCAGCCAGCGCAACAAGGTCGTTTCCCTGGCCAAGAAGCAAGTCGGCAAGCGTTACGTTTACTGGGCAACCGGTCCTAACGCCTTTGACTGCTCAGGTTTGACCAGCTACGTTTACAGCCACGCTGTTGGCAAGTACTTGAGCCGGACTACTTATAGCCAGGTTTACCAAGGCAAGACTGTCCGG
>SFHY01000127.1 GCA_004556255.1 Lactobacillus delbrueckii | reverse complement strand
CTCTACTTAAAGGCCGGGATCTACTATTCAGATGGCAGCAAGAGCATCGAAACTGAATGTGACTATGCCAAGACGGCTTGCGACGAGGTTAAGGACGGGGCAGAAAAATGCTACCGGGTCTACACCGATGAATTTAGTGAGCAATCAGCTTACACCAAGTTTGTGGTTGACCACATTGATGAAGCGATTGCTAACGGTGACATCCAGGTCTACTACCAGCCGCAAGTCCACTTGATGAACGGCAAGTTGTCCGGCTTGGAAGCCCTGGCCCGCTGGAACGACCAGACCAGGGGCTTCATGTCACCGGGCCGTTTCGTGCCGGTTCTGGAAGACAGTAATTTGACCTACAAGCTGGACTTGTACGTCTTAGAAGAAGCAGCCAAATTGATCCGCCGGCAGCTGGACAGCGGCGGCAAGATCGTACCGATATCCTTCAACCTTTCCCGGACTGACTTCGTGACCAGCGACCCCAACCAGGTTCTCCTGGATTTGGTTAAAAAATACGATATTCCCCGGGAAATGCTGCGGGTGGAAATCACCGAAACCATCCTGACAGAAGACCCGGTCAAGATCAAGAAGGCCATCGACCGCTTCCATGCCAATGGCTTCCAGGTTTTGATGGATGATTTCGGCAGCGGGGCCTCCTCTTTGAACACCTTGAAAGAGTATGGCTTTGACGAAATCAAGCTGGACATGATCTTCATGCGGAAGTTTGACGACCGGAGCAAGAAGGTTATCAAGCCTTTGATCTCCATGGCCAAGAGCCTGGGTGTCCACACCTTGTGTGAAGGGGTGGAAAGCAAGGAGCAGATTGCCTTCTTGCAGGACGTAGGCTGTGAAGTAATCCAGGGCTACTACTATGGCAAGCCAAATACCTTCCAAGAAGTTGTTGACCGCTTGGAAGAACTGGGCGTTGAGTGGGAGGGGCTGGATGAAAGCTCCTACTTTGAAACCGCCGGCCTGGTTGACGTCAATGTTGACCAACCCCTGGCCATAATTGACTATGACCGGGAAAAGGAAGGCTTTGAGGCCTTTTATCTCAATAGTGCCTTCCGTTCTTTTGCCGCCCAGATCGGGGTGGTTTTGGCTGATGATAAGCAGCTTTCCTGGCATGACCAGGCCAGCCAGGCAAAGATGCTCAACTTTGCCAGATCAGCTGCCCGGTCTGCCCATGAGCAGCTGACCAGCTTAAACGTTTCTGGCCAGGAATACCAGCTGAGCTTTAAGATGGTGGTCAACGCCCATGACCATACCCTCTTTAAGGTCCTGCTTTTATCCAGCCAGGCTGAAGAGAAAATGACCAGCTCAACTAGCTATGAAGACCTGCCTTTGCCTTATCTGGTTGTCCGGCCATTTTATGATAAAGCCAGCCAGCAGGCGGACTGTGAATTTGTATCAGTCAACCAGGTCTTCAGTCAGCTCCTGCAGCTGCCGAAAAATGAAATATTGGGCAAGAAGCTGACGGCGGCCTTGCCGGGCGAAGAGGTCCAGTGGTCCAGTCTGCCTTTGGAAGTTCTCCGGACTGGCCGGGCCAGCAGCCACCGCCTGTACAGCAAGCATATGGCGGCCTGGTGTGAATTCACGATTTTGCCGGCTGCCCAGCCGGCCTGCGTGGCCCTGGCCTTTACCAAGATAGAAGACAATGCTCCGCGCTTGGCCGCCCTTAAACGATCAGGCAGCCTGGCTGCCCAAAGCGCGGCCTTGGCCCGGACTTTGAATGGGCCGGAATACCATGCTTCTGAAATCAACTTCTCCTTGGTTGAAGTGGCCAGCTTGATTGCGCCAGAAAGAATCTACATGTTTTCTGCCGGCCAGGAAAAGGCGGAACTTGAATACGAATGGACCCGGAAGACTAGTCTCATGGGCAGGGTTTCCGATGCTTTAGCAGAAAAAATTATTGCTTACTGTGAACAGCGGCGGGGCCAGCAGCCATATCTTTACATCAGTGATATGGAGAGCCTCCGCTTTGACCGGGAACTTTACGAGCTGAACCGGAAGAATGTCCGCATCCTCTTATATCCGCTCTTTTCGAGCAAGACCCTCTTAGGCTATCTGGGGGTGGAAAACTTTGACGCTGACCAGCTGGCTTATGCCAAGGACCTGCTGGGCGAATACTCCCGCTATCTGGCGGCCAAGCTGAGCGTAGTTAACCGTTTGCGGCAATTGCCGGATCCGGCTGCCAGCGACCACTTGACTGGTCTTGGCGGGGCAAGTGCCTACCAGGGCAAGCTGGAAGAGCTGAAGAGTGACCGGCAGCCGGCAGCTTTGGTCTACCTGGACCTCTATAATTTGCGGGACTATAACGCTGATCACGGCCCGCAGGAAGGGAACCTGCTTTTGCAGCAGACCGCAGACTGGCTGGGGGGAAGCTTTGCTGTTTCCCAGCTCTACCGGATCAGCGGGGAAGAGTTCGTGGCTGTCTTGCCGGGAGCCAGTGAGGCAGAACTAAAGGCCAAGCTGGAAGAAGTTAAGGACCGGCAGGCCGGAGAAGACCGGATCAAGCTGATCTGGACCGGCAAGGTCTGTGACTACCCAAGACATATCCTGGACGCGGCCAAGCAGCTGGACCAAGCTTTAAATGAGCGGAAATCCGAGCTCTACGCGGCTGCTAAGCAAGATTAAAAGGAGACGCCAAGGCGTCTCTTTTTTCTTTAAAAAAGCTGCATGCTATAATATTGGTTCAGTATAAATTCGTGTGTAAATAGTAAAAATTAGACAACAAAAAAGAAGGGTTGTCCCTTACAATGTTAATAACCACAAAAACACGAGGGGCCCTTCTTACTATGAATTATACAGAACAGACAGTTTCTACTCAAGGCTTTGAATCTAACAAAGGCATCTTATTTTTCGAATCTGGCTTAACCGACTTTATTCAATTGGGTATGCCAATTCAAAATGAAGGTGAAAAAATCTTTGTTGGAAAATTAGCCGAGTGTGAACCTGGTTTCTGCCCCGACTGCTCAACGAAGCTAGTCAAGAATGGAACCCTTGTCACTACCCTTAGGCATATTCCTCTGGGACTAGAACATACTAAGATTAAGGTATCTTACGCACGTTTTCGTTGTCTCAATACTGATTGTAAATTTAATACCAGAAGTCAGTCTATTCCCTTTAAAGCCAATGGTTATCGAATTACCAAGGCTTTAAAAGAATGCACTGAGCGCCTACTAAGCGATGGATGCACTCTAAAACAAGTCGCTGAAATTACTGGCCTTGATAAAATGACAGTTAAGTCGATTCACAAGGAACTCCTATTATCTAAATTTACAATCGATGGAAAGACGCTCATTAAACCTGAAAGACAGGCAAGATACTTAGCCATAGATGAATTCAAACTGCACGATGGTTATAAATACGCCACTGTAATCATTGACTGGGAAACTGGGCACATTCTTTACTTAGCCCATGGCAAGAAGAAGGCCGTTGTTTATGAGTTTATGGATCATGTTGGCGATGAGTGGATGTCTAAGGTTGAAGCAGTTGCTTGTGACATGAACTCAGACTTTGAAGAAGCCTTTAAAGAGCGCTATCCCAAGCTAGACATTGTCTATGACCGCTTCCACATCATCAAGAATTTCAACGATAAAGTTGTTTCTGAAATCCGTAAGGATGAACAAAAGAGACTAGCTGAAGAAGGTACCCCAGAAGCAGCCAAATTGCTTAAGAACTCTCGTTATATCTTGATGTCTAAACGATCTACCCTAGTTCAAAAGGATGGAGATGCTCGACAAGGAAAGCTAGTATCTGTGCCTGGCGAAATCTTCAATAAGCCAGAGATTAGAGCTCATGGTGATAATGAGAGCTGGTATGACGATCTACTAGAGGAAAACAGATTGTTCTTCACAATAGACATCGTCAAAGACCTATTGGATCAGGCATATAGCTCAAATGATGAAGTGGAGATGTGCGTCAAACTCGAGTACATCATAGATATTTGTATCGAGACTGAGAATAGCCACTTTAAGTGGTTTGCCAGACTCTTACAGCGCCACCTGTCAGGAATCTATTCATTCGCTAAGTACAGGATATCTACGGGCAAATTAGAGGGTATTAACAACAAGATCAAAAAGAGGGTATTAACAACAAGATCAAAACTGAGAGACGCAAGGGTTATGGATATCCAGATGATGAATATTACTTCTTGAGATTAATGGAATTATCTCGGAAGAAGCCTTAAGTCCCTTAGTTAATTTACACACGTTTTTATACAGAACCCTTTTTTCTTTGGTACTTTGCTTTACTAATATTCCTACTAATAATATTTTTAACTAGAAAAATATTTGATTTATATCAAAAAAGCGTTTACACAGACCGGGGAAAAGCATATAATAATTTACAGGAATTAAATGCTTTCATGCAAAAGAATAAGAGGTAACATAATGTATAAGGAATCATTTGCCGCGGCTGCTGGCGCGGCGCAAAAGAAATTTAACCTGCTGAAGACTAATCCAGCCGGCTATGTCGTGCTTTCTATTTTGGCAGGGATGTACATCGGTTTCGGGATCTTGCTGGCCTTCACGGTTGGGGGACAATTAGGGACAAACCCCTTTGCTAACTTGATCAAGGGGCTGATCTTCGGGGTTGCCTTGAGTCTGGTGGTCATTCCCGGGGCTGAGCTTTTTACTGGCAACAACTTCGTGATGAGTGCCGGCCTTTTGGAAAAGAAGGTCAAGCTGGGCCAGGCCGGTCTTCTCTGGCTGGTTTGCTGGCTGGGCAACCTGCTGGGGGCCGGCATCTTGGCCTGGATGTTTGCCAAGTCCGGCCTGGATTTGCCAGTAACGGCAACTGTCTTCACCAAGGCCGCAGCCGCTAAGATGGCCGCGCCAGCTGGCCAGCTTTTCTTGCGGGGCATTCTCTGTAACATCCTGGTCTGCCTGGCTGTTTGGTCAGGCTTTCAGACCAAGAGCGACTCAGCTAAGCTGATCATGGTCTTCTGGTGCCTTTTGGCCTTCTTCTCAACTGGCTTTGAACACAGCGTGGCCAACATGACGACCTTTATCGTTGCCTTGCTGAATCCAGTACAAGGGGCAGGCGCCGTTTCAGCTGGCGGCATGTTCTATAACCTGCTCTGGGTAACCCTGGGCAACATGGTTGGCGGTATCGTCTTTGTGGCCTTGCCATACTGGCTGGCTGCCAAGGATAAGTAATAATTAACTGAAAGCTCCTTTTACAAAAACAAGTCCTGCTTGAGTTTATCAAACAGGGCTTGTTTTGTTTTATTGGTGGATTACAGATGACTAAAATTTTAGGAAAAATCCAGGGAAGGTATTTTTAATACATGCTGAGCAAGAGCTGCTTGATTTCAGCCATGCTTGGCTGGCGCGGGTTCTGCACCGTGCATTGGTCATCGTAGACCCGGTCGATCATGGCTGGCAAGGCGGCGTCAAAGGCTTCCTTGCTGACCCCGTTGGCTGAAAGGGAGGGCTCAATATCGCAGGCCTTCATCAGTTCCCGGATCCGCTTGCAAAGAGAATCAACCAGTTCCGCGTCACTCTTGCCTGGCAGGCCTAAGCTACGGGCGATATCAGCATAGTCCTTTTGGGCCCGGTAAACTTCATATCTTGGGTAAGGCGTCCGCTTGACATTGCCGCTGGCTCCGTTGAACTTGATGACCGGCAGCATGGAAATTGAGATGCAGAGGCCATGCGGGAAACCGAAGGCCCCGCCCAGCTTGTGGGCAACGGAGTGGTTAAGGCCTAAGAAGGCGTTGGCAAAAGCCATCCCGGCTAAGGTTGCCGCGTAGTGCATGTTTTCCCGGGCTTTTTCACCTTCATAAGTCGGGTGCTTTGGATCATACTTGTAAGAAGCTTCCAGGTTATTCATGATCAGCTGGATGGCCTTGAGTGACCATGGCCGGGTGAAGTCACTGGCCGCAACAGAAACGTAGCTTTCCAAAGAGTGGGAGAGACAGTCAAAGCCGGAGAAGGCTACGGTATGCTTTGGCACGGTCATGACGAAGGCCGGGTCAACGATCGCAACTTGCGGAGTCAGTTCGTAGTCAGTCAACGGGTACTTGACATGCTGCTTGTCGTCGGTGATGACGGCGTAAGGGGTGACTTCTGACCCAGTCCCTGACGTGGTAGGGATGCAGACGAGACTGGTCCGGGTCTCATGTTTGAACTTGACGATCCGCTTTCTGATATCGACAAACTTCTGCTGCAGTTCCTTGAAGAGCTCGCTCACATTGTCGTAGTTGTCCAGCCAGCCATCTTCCTGGTCCAGGCTGTATTCATAGATGTAGCGGGCGATCTTGGAGACGTCCAGGGCGCTGCCGCCGCCGATGGCGATAATGGTGTCTGGTGCAAATTTCTTCATCTGCTTGGCAATCTTGATCGCCTGGCTCAGCGGCGGGTCAGGCAAGACTTCACTGTAGATTGCCGTGTCGACGTGATTATCTCTTAAGGCCAATTGTTCATAGATTTTGTCAACGAAGTGGAACTTGACCATGCCCGGGTCAGCGACGATGAAGGCCCGGTTGATTTCCTGCTCGTTTTCATCTGAAAGGTAGGTAATGGAGTCTTTTTCGTAAAAAATCTTCTCCGGCAGGCGGATCCATTGCGGCCGGTTCCGCCGCTTGGCAATGGTCTTGATGTTCAAGAGGTCGCTGGTCGACAGGTTGTGAGACAGGGAGTTCTTCCCCCATGAACCAGTCCCTAAAGTCAAGCTTGGCCGCAGGCCATCACTATAAATATCGCCGATCCCGCCCAAAGCGTCCGGCTGGTTAACCAGGACTCTGGAAGCTTGAACAGCCTTGCCGTATTCATCGATGAACGGATCGTTTTGGGAGCCGATTTGGATGGCGGCATTGTGGCCAGCACCTTGGTAGTCAAGCAGGGCTTTGACGATTCTGATCCCGTCTTCCCGGTCCTTGGCCTTGTAAATTGACAGAAGCGGGGAGAGTTTTTCGGATGACAGCTTTTCGCCAATATTCTTTGGATCCAGTTCAAAGAGGAGGACATCCTTGCCTTCAGGCAGGGTAACGCCGGCGTGCTCACAGATCCAGCGGGCGCTCATCCCGGCTACTGGCCCATTGACCCCATGCTTGTCATTGAAGACGAAGTCGGCCAGCTTTTGGTAGTCTTTCTTTGGAACCAGGTAGGCACCCTTGTCCTGCATCATTTGCAGCCACTTGTCGTAGACCGATGCTTCAACTACGGCTGAGTTTTCAGTCGCGCAAACCATGCTGTTGTCAAAGCGCTTGGACAAAAGGATGTCTTCAACAGCCCGGTCCAAAAAGGCGGTGTGGTCGATGTAAACAGCACCGTTGCCGGCCCCGACCCCCATTGACGGGTTGCCCGACTGCAGCGCGGCGTGCACCATGCCGGGACCACCAGTTGCCAAAATAGAAGCGATCTTTGGGTTGCGGATCAAGGCGGTGGTGTTTTCCAGGCTGGCCTTGTCGATCCATTGAATGATATTCTTTGGGGCACCCGCCTTCAGCGCCGCGTCATACAAGATCTGGGCAGCATGGATTGAACACTTTTGGGCCTTCGGGTGGAAGGAGAAGATGATGGCGTTTCTGGTCTTTAAAGCCACCAGGATCTTGAACATGGTTGTTGAGGTCGGGTTGGTGGTTGGCACGATCCCGGCTAAAACGCCCAGAGGAGCAGCGACTTTGATATAGCCTTCAACCTGGTTTCTTTCGATAATGCCAACAGTCTTGTCGTGCTTGATAGAGTTGTAGACATTTTCGGTAGCGAAGCGGTTCTTGGTATCCTTGTCTTCTACCACGCCGCGGCCAGTTTCATCCACTGCCTCGTGAGCAAGCGCCAGGGAAGCCTCACTGCCGGCCAAAGCCATAGCAGCGACAATCTTGTCAACTTGTTCCTGGCTGTAGGTCGCGTAGGCTTCTTCAGCGACCAAGGCTTTGTTAACTAATTCACCTGTATAGCGCTTGGCTTCTTCCATCTTTTCATCAGCTGACAATTCCTTGGCAGCAGTAACAGTGGTCTGAGTTTTCTTTACATCACCCATTTTTTCTCTCCTAAAAATTACTACATTTTTTCTCAGGTCCAAGTATTTCTTGTGAACCTTTTCACCTAATATGATAGACCCTTTGTTTTCTTTGTCAAGCCGAAAAAGGCCATAAATTTCAATGAATCTGAAGTGTGTAAATGCTTACAATAGTGCTAGAGTAGAATGATGAAAGCGCAGAAAAAACAAAAGTAGTGAACAATTTCACTTTTTACAAGCTGGGCTAGACCCGGGAAAGGGGAGTGGCGAAAA
>SFHY01000126.1 GCA_004556255.1 Lactobacillus delbrueckii | reverse complement strand
GAACTCACGACCCACGGTTTAGAAGACCGTTGCTCTATCCAGCTGAGCTACCGAACCGTTATGCTCCGACGCAACAAATTAAGTATATTAGACCAGGGATAAATTGTCAAACATATTTCGGAAAAAAAGTTGCTTTTTTTCTTATCTATTTTTTCCTTGACAAAAATGAAGCGGTTTGCTTGCATTAACTTGAGAACTTGCTTAAAAAACAGCTAAAAAGCTGGTTAAAGCAAAAAGATACAATATTCCAATGATGTAAAGATACAAAGATATCAAGATGAGGTAAAGCATGAAATACAATCAATATGCCTACGTTGAAACCAGTCCAGAAAAGGCTACTGAGGAGCTGCTAGCAATCAACTTTTTGCCGGAAAACTACTCTTCCTTTTCCTTTAGTGAGCTCCTGGCCGTCTTGACCGGGAATGTCCTGGCGGAAGCCACGACCCGCCAGGCTAAAGATGCCAAATTGGCGGAATTTGCCGTCGATGACCAAACTGACCTGGCCGCCTTTCTTTTGGACACGCCGGCTGCCATCACAGCCAGCCAGTTTGCCAATGTTGCCCTGCAGCTTTTAGGCTACCACCCAAACTACGACTACAGTCTGACTGATCCGTTGACCTGCGGAAAAAAACATGCCCTGCCAGCCTTTAAGGACTTGACCAGCAAGGAAGAATTGATTTTTGCCTTCTACCGCCTGCTCAACACCCGGAGCAAAAATGGGCAGATCCTTTTAGACATCATGGCCGGCAAGGGCTACTTCACCCAGTTCTGGGGGGAAGGCAAGTTTATGTTCTTCAACGGCAAGTCCCTGCCAGTTTTTGACACAAGCCAGGTCATCCGCGAGGTCGTTTACGTACAAAGCGACCTGGACACGGACGGCGATGGCAAGGGCGACCTCTTGCCGGTCACGGTCTTCCGGCCAGTCGAAAGCCAGGGCCAGCTGAAAGTCCCAGCCCTTTACACGGCTTCACCATACTTTGGCGGGATCATTGAAAATGAAAAAACCAACCACAATGTCGATGAGAACTTGACTGACGCGACCTGCTGGACTAATCCTAAATATGTGGCCAAGCCTTTGGTCAAGAGCCCGGCTCCAAGTGACCAGGACGTGCCAGCTACTGAACTGGCCACCGGCAAGTCTTCTTACGGCTTAAACGAATACCTCCTGGCCCGGGGCTTTGCCTCCGTCTTCTCCGGGGCCATCGGAAACCGGCACGGGGACGGGATCCGGATTACCGGGGCACCCGAAGAAACCATCTCCCAAAAAGAAGTCATTGAATGGCTGACTGGCGACCGGGTGGCCTACACCGACCGGACCCGCCGCTTTGAGACCAAGGCCAGCTGGTGCAGCGGCAATATCGGCATGACCGGCCGTTCTTACCTGGGCACTTTGCAGATTGCTATTGCGACAACCGGGGTCAAGGGGCTGAAGACAGTGGTTTCTGAAGCCGCTATTTCCTCCTGGTACGACTACTACCGGGAACACGGTCTGGTAATCGCGCCTGGTGAATGCCAGGGTGAAGACCTGGACAAATTGGCTGAAGTCTGCCAGTCCAACCTCTGGGATGGGGGCAATTTCACAGCTAAAAAGGCTTATGAACAAGAGCAGGCTGACCTGTTTGAAAAACAAGACCGGGCGAGCGGCCAGTATTCTGACTTCTGGGAGGCTAGAAACTACCGCCACCATGCCGATGGCATCAAGTGCTCCTGGATTTCCGTTCACGGCTTAAATGACTGGAACGTCAAGCCGAAGAACGTTTACAAGATCTGGCAAAAGGTCAAAGAGCTGCCAGTAGAATCCCACCTCTTCTTGCATCAAGGGCCGCACTACAACATGAACAACCTGGTCTCCATCGACTTTACTGACCTCATGAACCTCTGGTTTGTCCATGAACTCTTGGAAGTGGAAAACGGGGCTTATGAGCAATGGCCAAAGGTCATGATCCAGGACAACCTGGAAGCTGACAAGTGGCACGAAGAAAGCGACTGGGCCAACGACCTGGGCCAAGCCAGCCTCTATTCGCCAACAGCTGACGGCGACCTGTCAACGGTTGAAAAGGGCCAGGGCCAGCTGACCTTCACCGACTTGGGCGGGACAGAATTTAAGCAGGCCGGCATCAGCGAAACTGACTGGGAATACCAGTTTATCAGCGGGGATGAAAAATGGGCTAAATGCAGCCTGCGCTTTGAAAGCGAGGAATTCCTCCACCCGACTACCCTGGTCGGCCGGCCGAAGGTCCGGGTCCGGGTAACGGCAAACAAGACTGTCGGCCAGCTGTCCGTTGCTCTGGTTGACCTGGGAACACGGCAGCGGCTGACGGCTACGCCGAAGATTTTGGCCAGAGGAAACCAGCCCTTCGGCTTCCGCTTCGGGGCAGACTCCTTGCAGGAATTTGTACCGGACAAGGCCACTAAGGCCAAGCTGATCACCAAGGCCCACATGAACCTGCAGAACTACCAGGACATGAAGCGACCAAGCAAGCTGGAAGCCGGCCAATTCGTCGACCTGGAATTTGAACTGCAGCCGACCTACTACACCCTGCCAGCTAGGGCAAAATTGGGTCTGATCATCTACTCAACCGACCAGGGGATGACCAAGCGGCCGCTGGAGAGCGAAGACTACACGGTCGACCTGGCCGGAACTGCTCTTTTGCTCTACCGGAAATAATTGCTTAGGTAAAAAACAGTAATTTATGCTAGAATAACTTTAACGAAAATAAATCAAAAGGCTGTCGCGGAGCTATCGCTGACAGCCTTTTTGTGTTATTAGAAAGGTTTTTATGAAAAAATCAAACAAAGTCAACCTAGCTATTTTCAGTGCTGGCCTCATGACCTTCACAGGCATTCTCAATGAAACCTCAATGAATGTCACCTACCCGCTCTTGGTCAAGCAATTTCACCAATCTCTGGCCGCGGTCCAGTGGATTACCACGGCCTATCTTTTAACAGTGACAATCGTGATGGGAGCTACAGCTTACTTGCTCAAGCGCTTCCCAGCCCGCTGGCTGCATTTAGCCGCCGGCTTGGCCTTTATCTGCGGCTGCCTTCTTTGTGCTTTGACCTCTAGCTTCCCCCTCATGCTGGTCGGCCGAATCATCCAAGGGATCGCTACCGGCTTTTCCACCCCGATCATGTTCCAGTTGATCTTCACCCAAGTCCCTAAAGAAAAGCTGGGCCTCATGACTGGTTTTGCCGGAATGATTATTTCACTCGCCCCAGCCCTTGGTCCAACTTACGGGGGGCTGGTCGTTTCCATGGCCAGCTGGCGGATGATCTTTTGGCTGCTTTTACCCCTGGCTCTATTTAGCATGGCTGGCGGCCAGCTTTACATCCGCAACCAAGTTGTCAGCCGGCAGGAAAAATTTGATGCTCCTGCTTTAATCCTGCTGGGCTTGACTCTTTTCACCATCATCTACGCCCTGTCCTTAATCGGCAGCGGTAATCTGGCCTGGATCCTGCTTCTAGCCGGTGTAATACTTTTTGTCCTCTTCGTTTTTGTCAATAAAAGCGGAGACAGTCATCTGCTCAACTTATCAATCTTCAAAGAAAAAACTGTCTGCCTGGCGGCTTTGACCTATTTCTGCCTGCAGCTGGTAAATATCGGTCTCTCAGTAGCTCTTCCGGTTTACGCCCAATACACCTTGGCCGCCAGCAGCCTGGTCAGCGGCTTAATTCTCCTGCCTGGTTCTTTGGCCGGAGCCATTGTCTCTCCCCTGGCCGGACAGATGGCTGACAACCGCGGTTTCAAACTGCCAATGACTCTGGGCGGCTGCCTTTTCCTGCTCGGAAACTGCTTGCTCCTTGTCTTGCAGCCCTTACTAAGCCCGGTCTTAATCATTCTTTGTCATACCTTGGTCCGGTCTGGCTTTAACTTGAGTTTTGCCAATACAATTTCCAACACTTCAACGCTAGTTGAGCAAAAAGATGTAGCAGATGTCAACTCTTCTTTCAACATGATCCAGCAGTTTGCCGGTTCAGTCGGGGTCAGCCTGGCTACTGCCTTAATCTCTTTCGCGCAGAAGAATGGCCAAGGGTCCTTGGCCCAAAAAAGTTTCCAAGGGGGGAGATATGACTTTATCTTGTTCAGCCTCTTAGCCTTGACCGCCCTGCTGGCAATTTGGCGGAACTTTCAGCTCCAGCAGCAAAAGAAGCCGTAAATAGTTTTTTGTAACTTTTTTCTAATTTTCCCTTGCTAAAAGCAAAAATAGCGGT
>SFHY01000125.1 GCA_004556255.1 Lactobacillus delbrueckii | reverse complement strand
CTGCATGAGTATCTGGCTGAATACCTGGGCGCTCAGATCAAGAACCTGGACACCTTCTTGAATGAGCCATTCCCGAAGAATTATTTGTGGGGCCAGCAGACTTTTGCTGACGTGATCAAATGGCTTGGGCCTAAGTTCGGTCTGGACACCAACTACCAGCTGTATCTGCCAATGCGCTTTGTTGGCCGCTATCATCTGGGCAATGTCTGCACGACTTTCGCGGCCTTCTACCAGGACTTTGGCTATGTTGGCTGCTTTATTCTGAGCGCTTTGATGGGCTTGATCTCCCAGGCGGTCTTTGAACTGGCTACGGCCAGCCGCTTGAGCAACCGGGTTGACTACGCGACAGTAGTTTACGGCTACATTTACCCGGCCCTGGTCTTCTCCTTCTTCTCAAACCGTTTCTACAGTCAAATGGTTTCACCGCTCTTCCTCAAGTGCGTCTTCTTCTGGCTGGCTTACAACATAATTTTCTGCGACTGGGACCTGTTTACAGGCTGGCTGCGGGAACATTTGCCCCGGAAAAAGGAATCATAAGAATTAACATTATAAAAGCACGGTAACTTCTTAGGAAGGACCGTGCTTTTATTGCTTTTCTCTAAATTTACAGATTCGCTGATTTTTGGCGCAAAATATGTGTTGCCATAAAGAAAAGAGCCGTCTGCTCTCTATCGCGTGATAGGAGCAAACAGCTCTTTTTATCTTAGTAGCTTAAAGCGCGGTGGTTGCCGCCAAGCCAAGTGAGACGGGCATAGTGGTTCCAGAAGTTGCTGGAAGACATAGAACTCTTCTTGCCAGTCCAAGGATCATTGTAGTAGATTCTTGACTTGTTGTAGCCGGTCAGCAGGAGGGCGTGGTTAGGGAAGTTGTCGACCCAGGAAACCCAAGTGACAACTGGGTGACCGCTGAAGACCTGCTTCTTCAAGGCGGACAGGCTGGCTCCGGTCATGATCTTGTAGCGGCCCAGGTACTTTTGCACCAGGCGGGCCAAGCCGGATGGCGCGATCCAGGTACCAGACCAGGAATAAGGGTTGCCAATAAAGCCGAGGTTAGGGTTGGAGCTGCGCGGAGTAGCGGCAGCAGCTTGGTGCTTGTTGACCTTCTTACCGGCGTAGTTGATCATCATCGTTGCGGCGACAATTTCGCAGCCGGTAACCAGCGGTCTTTGGCTGATTGGAGCAGCGTTCAGTCTGATCCCGGTAACTTTGCCGGTCTTTTTGCTGACCCAGTAGTAGGCCTTCTTGGTGTTGACGTTTTTGAAGTACTTCCGGAAGGTCTTAGGGCTGAAGTAGTTGTAGGTGCTCTTTTTGACCTTTTTTAAGCCGGTCTGCAGCTTGCCCTGCTTGTTGCCAAAGTACCAGTAGCGGCCGTACTTCTTTAAGCCGGTTTGCAGCTTGCCGGTCTTGCTCAAAAGGTAGCTGGACTTGCCGACTTTTTGCACGCCTTTGAGCATGCGGCCGTCAGCGGCAAAGTAATACTTGTGGCCGTTCAGAACCTGCCAGCCAGTTAGCTTCTTTTGCTGGCGGTAGTAGTAGCGTTTGCCGGATTCGGTCTTCCAGCCGTTAGGAATCTGCTGGGGCTGGGTATTTTTGCCATTGTTCTGTTGGTTATTCTGCTGCTTGTTGTTTTGAGTATTATTGTTTTGTGAGTTATTCTGTTGATTGTTTTGGCTAGTGTTCTGTGAATTATTCTGTTGCTTGTTTTGCTGATCTTTTTGGGTATTTTGTTGGTTTTGTGAATTGTTTTGCTGGTCAGCCTGTTTTTGCTCAGCGTTTTGGGTACTTTGCTGAGCAGTCACTTGAGCAGTCTGTGGACTATCCTGTCGCTTGTTGTTATCTTGATTTGCCTGCTCAGTTGCCTGTGGATTTACTGTGGATTGATCTGGCTGGGTATTTTGACTGGCTTGCGGATCCGTATCAGCGAGGACGGAGGCCGGGTGCCAGAAGCAGAGAGTTAAACCGATAGCTGCTAAAAATCTGTATCTGCTTTTCATGACTTCCTATATTTTACAAAAATGGACGTTTGATGCCCGCGATGACATTTCTTTGACTGTTGGAAATTGGCTGAACCATGATGCGTGGCGGCCAACTTTCAATAACCATGTTGTTGCCAAGGTAGATGGCCACGTGCCAGATGGTCCGGGTGCCTGGCTGGTAGTAGAAGACCAGGTCACCCCGGCGGCGGCTGGTGTAGGAAACCCGCTTCAGCTTCTTGTCAGCCCAGAGGTTGCGGGAGTTCCATTCATTGCCTGGGTGGGCATGGCCAATGGCGCTGACCGGAACCGGGCTGATCCCGCCGGCGTAAAGGCTTTGGATAACCAGTCCGGAGCAGTCAGTACCATAGCGGGTCATTGAGGAAGAGCCGACCAGGTAAGGGTGATCCATATACTTGTAGGCCTGGCGGATCATGGCTTCAATGTGAGCCTTGCGGCCTTCCCAGGCTTGAGCACCAAGAGGGGCAGTGTAGCTGTCGATCTGCTTGAAGAGCTTTTTACCCAGGCCCAGCTTGGTCCAGGTCTTTTGGTCAACATCGCCAGTTACCTTCAAGTGGTGGCTGGCCTGGAAGCGGCGGACAGCATACCAGGTTGCATTGTTGTAGTAGTTATAGCCGTTGTAGGTGCCAAGCCGCTTCATGATCAAGTAGGTCTTGATGCCTTCAAAGCCCCGCTTGACGGTGTAGCCAACTTGGCCGTAAGGCTTGACTCTGGTGTAGTGAATCTGGTGGTACTTCTTTGGGTTTTGGTAAAGCTTAGGCACTGAAATATAGCTCTTCTTGGCGGCTATGTACTTGCCGTTTTTCAGCTTAAGAACTGGAACGCCATCTGCATTCTTGCTCAGCTTGCTGACCAGGGAGTAGCTCTTCTTGGCCATGCTGCCAGACTTTTGCTTCAATGCAGAGTCTTTGTACAAGGTCAAGTTTTTCTTGGCCCGGATAGCTACTGGTTTCTTGCTTAGGTAGCTCTTTAAGTTGATTTTTGCCTTAGGCTTAGCAACTGGCTTGCTGGTGCTGCTTGAGCTGGCAGCATTAGCATCAGCCTTTTGCTCAGTATTTGCGGCAGTTGTGGTCGTATTAGTTGCTGCAGTCGTGGTGTTTGTTGCGGTTGAATCCGTCGTGTCGGCTAAAGCTTGCTGGCTGCTGAGCAACAGGCCGGCAAGCACGGCGATGGATATAGCAAATTTTCTCTTTTTCATCTTTGCTTTTTCCTTCTTTAAACAAAATTAGATTTTCACACATATATATTATACAATTTCTATCTGTTTATGATGATTTGGAAATAGCAATGATTTTTCTATAAATGAACACATGAAAAAAAGAGTGCCGGGCAAGCACTCTTTTTAGCAATTAGTAAAATGTATTAGCGGTTTAGTTGACGGCCCGCTTGGCCCATGTCCGCTGGAGCAAGAGGATCAGGCCGATCCCGAGCAGGTAGCCGGCAATGTCGAAAGGAAAGTCAGTTGGGTCGAATTCCCGGCCGGGAACCAGCAGCTTGCTGGTCTGGTCAAAAAGAGAGAAAGCGGCGGACAGGGCCAGGGCTGACCAGGCATAGCGCTTTTGCCAGCGGCTGAAGAAGTAGCAGGCACTGGCGCCGAGCAGGAAATACTCAGCCGTGTGGGCCAGCTTCCGCATCATGTGGTAAATCGGGTACTCAGCCATCATAGTACCGGTCAAGTGAAAATGAACCTTCTCAAATAAGTTGACGAACTTTAAGGTCAGTTGGGCTGACTGGCCGGAATTCTGGAAAGTTAGGCTGCTGATCAGCAGGACCGACCCCAAGCATCCCAAAAAGGCTAAAATTATATTTCTCTTCCGCATTTTCACCCTTCCTCTCTGGTTAAACTGACTTCAAGATTAACACGAAAATGCATTAGGTGAAACTTTTTAGCCGGAATAATTACCATTTCTTAGCAATTAATCCAGATAGATTATTCTGAATCCTTGGATTTAAAGATCCAGAACTTGCTGGCCACGTAGTTGACAATAACGACGACTACGTTGGCCAGGATCTTGATGATCATGCTGTTTAAGTGCATTTGTTCAGCAAAGATGAACATGATGGCCATGTCTAAAAGGGCAGTCCCGATTCTGGCCGCGAAGAAGCTAGCAATTTCGCTGGCGTACTCCTTAAAGGTGGATGCTTGGCTGTGGAAAACCCATTTGCGGTTGGTCAAGTAGGCAAAAACGATCGACAGGAACTGGGCCATGATCGTTGCTGGCATGATGTCCCACTTG
>SFHY01000124.1 GCA_004556255.1 Lactobacillus delbrueckii | reverse complement strand
TTGACATAGATATACTGCATGTCAACAATTTTCTTTTCCCGGTAGATTGGCGCCAGGATGATGAATGGGATCGGCATGTCCCGGTACTGGTCGGCGCTCAAGCTGAAATTGGCTGTTACCCCCAGGTCATCGCGTGGCTGGTCCTGGTAAACCTGGTTGGCATTGTAAGAAGTCAAAACGTCAATCAAGGCATAGGCATCCGTGTGCGGGTTGTAGGACAGAATCCGCTGATAGCCCTCAACATAAAGGTTGTTGGGATAGCTGTGAACATTATAATGCCACTCAGTCTTATGATTTTTCCAGTATTCTTCAGCAATCCAGCCCTTGAGATCCTTGAAAAACTGCGGACCGACTGATTTGAGCTCAGTGGCGAAGGGATGCTCTTCCATCTCTTCTTTGGTGACCGACCCACAGCTGAGCAGGTAGCGGGTGTAGCCCTCGTTACCCCTTAAGTAGTAGAGCTTGCCGTTTCTGTATTCCAAAAAGCCCAGCGGAGTCCCCTTAAAGTAGCGGTCCAAAACTGGATCCGGATCATCAAAGGTCAAGTCATTGTTGTAACTTTCCTGGAGGAAGTGGGGCCGCTCCAGGCTCATCATCCCCACGCTGTTGTAGTAGTCTGACTCGCTGAAGCGCTCCAGGTTGGCTTCCGGGCCCTCGACCCACTTCTTCCAGGCCTGGTCAAAAGGCAGAGGCTGGCCGAAGTAGTAGCCTTGAGCCGCCGCGCAGCCAATTTCCCTTAGGGCCAGAAGCTGGTCGGCATTTTCTACCCCTTCAACGAGTGTGTCAATTCCCAATTCTTCTGCCAGTTCCACCATCTTCTTCAAGACAATCCTTGACCGCTTTTGGTCAGGGTCCTTGATAAAGCTGGCATCAAACTTAATGCAGGAAATAGGGGCATTGTCTTTGATTAAGCCAATTGAGGAGTAGCCCTCGCCAAAATTATCCACCCAGACGGAGAAGCCGTTTTGCTTGAACAAGGCGATCTGTTCCCGGATCTTGTCGACATTGAGATTGCGGGTATCGTTGCTGATCTCGATAACAAGGAATTCCGGTGGCAGTCCGCTCTCTTTTACCTTCTTGGTAATCTCTTCAGCCATATTACACTGGTCAAATTCTGAGCTGAACAAGTTGAGGGAGACCGCGATTTCCAAGTGGCCCCTGTCCTGCATTTTCTTAAGATCGGCAATCACCTTGTCAGCCATGTACAAGTCCAGCCGGTAAAGGATCCCGGCCCGGTCCAAAGTCGGGATAAACTGCTCATCCAGCAGCATCCCGTTATCTGGCTTGCGCCAGCGGGCCAAAGCCTCCCAGTTCCCGCTCTGTCCGTTTAAAATGCGGACAATTGGCTGGTAAAAAGGCTCAATCCAGCCTTCTCTTAAGGCCTGGTCGAAATTGGACAAAATGTAGCTTTCCAGTTCCAGCTTCTGCCGGTTCTGGCTGGTGAAGCAGGAAATGTGGGCCTTAACATCTTTGCGGTTACTGTTGCAGGCCACCATGGCATACTCGCAGACATTTTTAATGTCTTCATAAACCAAGCTGCCGGCGTCATAAACTCCGATACGGATAGCCAGGTTGCGGCCTTCATTGATCTGCCGGCTTTCTTTGAGGATATCTTTCAGCCGCTCTTCTAAATGGTCATGGGCCGTATAAGCATAAAAGTTGTCTTTCGTAAAGTGGCCGCAGGCGGCTTCCCCAAAGTACCGCTTCAGCAAGTCCGCGAAGGCGACCAGGAGGCGGTTGCCCTCAACATAAGAATAGCAGTGGTTGAAGTGGCTGAAGCCAATCAAGTTAAAGGCCAGCATGACTGGCTGCTTGCCAGCCCTAAAAAGCTGCTGGCAGCCCAGTTCAGCCAGTTCGTAAAAGTAAGCGGCTTTGGGCAGGCCGGTCAAGTCATCCCGGAGGTGCTTGGTCCGCTGGTCAACCGTATCTACTTCCTGCAGGCGGCTGGAAGACATTTCCGTATACCAGACCAGGATACAGTCACTATCTTTTAGAAACTTCCCCTGGGCCTGTATCAGCACGTAGTCTTCCTGGCCCGGCAGCTTGACCCGGTAGATGCTCTGGTAGCCGCTGCTGTCCCGGTTCATGAAAGAGGTCAGGTCGGCCTGTACGCCTGGCTGGTCGTCAGGATGCAGACCCGCGAACAGGTCCTTGTCCAGCAGCTGTTTAAGCTCAGCCGCCGGCAGGCCATAGAATTCACACAGGCCCTTAGACACGGCTATGGCTTTAATCTGCTTATTTTTTGATTGATAAAGTGCTATTGGCGCTTCGCTCTGCGCGATTTTAGCCAGCTCAGCCTGCTTCGCTCTTTTTTTCATAAAACCACTCCTAATAAACACAGTTTGCCTGCAAACTGGCAAAAAGCTTTAAGCATAAATTAATTTGTATTTAAAGCTGCAGAGGCAGGTTGGTGTTAACCCATTCTTTATATTATATAAAAGTTGTTATAACAGAGCAAGCTAGGACTGCTTTCCCATAAGTAAATGCGGGGCTTTTCCCAGCATGAAAAAAGCCAAGACTAGCCGTCTTGACTCTTAAAATAGTTTTTTAATTATTTTTCGCTTCTTTATACTTATTAGCCTTCCCCTTCGCCCGGTAACGGCAAACATCCAGATAAAAAAGGTAGCCGGCCAGGGCCAGGGCCAGAAGAAAGCCGGCCCAGCTGCCCCAAGAATAGGTGAACAGCATCTTGGAGTAAACTTCCTTTTGGACCATTCCCGTCAAAGTATGGGTAATAAAGACCTGGAAGCCAAAGGCACTGGCCGCTCCCAGCACAAAAGGCAGCCAGGACCAGTAACGGTTGAAGAGGAGCAGGGCCACGCCCAGCAAGTAAAGGACGCAGATGATCCACAAGGAGAGCTGGTAGATTTGCGTAATCTGCTGCAATTCCCCTTCATGCACCTTCAGTTCACTGTTGACCAAATAGAGGATCAAGTCATCCATAAAAAGCTGGACCTTGTTCTTGGCTGGCAGCTTTAAATCGCTGGACTGCAGGCGCTTGTTTTGCCGGTAGCGGGAAACCAGCCGGTAGAGGCTGAGATAGGACTCGCTGATCTCTACCTTGTCTGGCAACTGATCCACCAGGTCCTGCTTCAGACCCGACTCAACCGCCGCTTTAGCCGCGATCGACATGGCACTGCCATCGCTTTGGTTGGCAAAGGTGTCAATCAAGCTAGAGGCATAGTCCTTGGTCTCATACATTTTAAAAGTAACGGGGCTGCTCAAAAGAGCGACCAGGGAAATTATGGCTGCCAGGCTGCACAGGCTCTTGCGCAGAATCAGTTGGCTTTTTTTCATAGCAGGCTTCCAAGATAATATCCGCAAGTTAAAAGGACCGCCCCACCCAAATAGCTGGCCAGCAAATAGCGCTTGAGGACGTGCTTTTGCCCGTTTTCAGCCAAAGAGACCATTTCCGTGTTCAAGGTAGAAAAAGTTGTGTAGCCGCCCAGGACGCCGGTGCCCAAAAAGGCATAGACGCTAGCCGGCAGCTGCAAGGCAAAAGCCAGGCCCAGCAAAAAGGCCCCTGTCAGATTGATCAACAGAGTCGGCCAAGGAAAGGCTGTCCCCTGCATCCAGTGCTTCTTGCCATAACTGGTCAAAACGTAGCGGGCTACCGCTCCCAGGCTGGCCCCAAATCCAACCGCGAAAATCATCTTGTTACCCCCTTTCCAAAAGTTTGTCCGCGGCAAGGTTGGCTGCCTGCTTGCCTGCCCAGGCAAAGAGGAAACCAGCCGCGATCGTGCCGATGAAGTAAAGCAAGGCCCCCAGACTCTGCCCACCAAGCAGAAGCTTGAAGGCATCCAGATTGAAGCTGGAGAAAGTCGTAAAGGCCCCGACAAAGCCGGTCCCCAGGCCCGTGGTCAGCCAGGCCCGGTTGCTCGCTTTTCTTAGGAAAAAGTAAGTCAAAAAAGCCAGAAGAAAGCAGCCCAAAAGGTTGGCAATCACCGTCCCGTAAAAGGAAAATGCTTCCGTTAAGCCATAGCGGGCCAGACCGCCCCAAAAGGCAAAAAAAGCCACGCTAAGATAATTTTTTACTGCATCCATATTTGTCTCTTCCTAGATCGTAAATTAACGCACTAATTATTAGATTACATCAGAAAGCGCTTCAAAAGCAAACAAAAAATGGAAGCGCCAGCCTGGCACTTCCATTTAAAGCCTTATTTTATTGGCTCTATAATATTTCTTACTGATGGGTGTCAAGTCACACACCCGTCGGTAAGATTTTTTGTTTAAAATAAAAAAAGAGGCACATAGGCCTCGCTATC
>SFHY01000123.1 GCA_004556255.1 Lactobacillus delbrueckii | reverse complement strand
GACAGATGCTAAGAAAGCCAAAGGCAAGAAAACAAAGAAACAAACAAATTAGAGCAGTGCGTAAACGTGCTGTTCTGCCGTAGTAATCAGCCTGCGGGAGCATCTGAGGTTTGCCAAGGATGCTTGAGAAGCGACAGCGTAAGCCTTCGGGCTTGGCTATGGGAGAACTCCCCTCGGGGAGTTTGCTTGGACCACGCTAGCTAGTTGCAAACCTCCGACCTCGGTCGGGGGTAGTTGATATCCAAAGAATAGAAAGTGGGTCCAACATGTTTTTCTTCTTCCTTGAACCAGTTCTCATCTACAACTGGCTCCTTATCCTGGCCGCTGTCATTCCGGCCATCTTCCTGATGATCAAGGTCTACCAGTCAGACCGCCTGGAGCCGGAAAGCCCCTATATCCTGAGGAAAATGGTGACCGGCGGCATCTGGTCAGCGGTGCTTGCCGGCGTCCTTGAATGGATCGCCAATGGCGTTTTAACTTCTTTCGTCTCGCAAAAAGACCCAATCTACAACGTCATCATGTACTTCGTGATCGTTGCCTACGCTGAAGAAGGGGCCAAGTACTTCTTCTTAAAGCGCCGGTCCTGGTTCAGCCGGGAATTCAACTGCCAATATGACGGGGTCGTCTACGCTGTCTTCGTGGCCCTGGGCTTTGCCCTCTGGGAAAATTTCTCCTACGTCATGATCTACGGCTTCTCTACCGCCTTAGTCCGGGCTGTAACGGCCATTCCCGGCCACGCCTGCTTCGGCGTCTTCATGGGGATCTTCTATGGCCTGGCCCGCGGCTACGCCTACCTGGGCAAAAACATCCGGTCCAAGTTCTTCCGCCTTTTGGCTATCGTCGTGCCAGCCGCCCTGCACGGCAGCTACGACTACGTGGCTTCCCTTAATTCCGCAGATGGCCAGTGGATCTTCCTGGCCTTCATCGCCGTCCTTTTCTTCATCTCCTTCCATCTGGTGAACAAGATGGCCAAGAACGACAAGTACTTCCAGATCGACCGGCGGAATTACCGCTTCTAGACTTTATCAGTTAGTAAAAAATCTGTCCCTGCCTCCCTGGCAGGGGCAGATTTCTTTTTGCCCAAATTCTTTTTAGTCCAGTTCTGCCAGGTCGTATGGCGTTTCCTGGTAAACGGCGTAGTTGATCCAGTTGCTAAAGAAGGTTGAAGCGGCCAGACTCCAGGTCAGGCGGGGCTTTTTCTCCGGATCGTCATCCGGGAAGTAATTAACCGGCAAAAGCGGATTAATACCAGCTTCCACGTCTCTATGATATTCCTCAGACAAGGTGTCTCTGGAGTATTCCAAGTGGCCGAAGCTGTAGATCTGCCGCAGATCTCTACTTGCAGCGATCGCTACGCCCACTTCCGGCCCCTTTGCCAAAATCTGCAGGCTGCTCTTCTTTAATTGGTCTGGGTAAATCGTGGTATAGCGGGAGTGCGGACAGCGGTAGGAGTCGTCAAAGCCGCGAAGAATGGGGCTGGTCCCCACTACTTCCTGCTCATAGATACCGGACAGCTTCTTTTCCAGGGGCTGCTTGTCGATCCCAAAGTGATAGTATAGCCCGGCTTGCGCCCCCCAGCAAAGGTGGAGGCTGGAGTAGACATGGGTCTTGGACCATTCCATCAGCTCGCAGAGCTCACTCCAGCAGTCGACCTCCTGGAAAGGCAGCTGTTCAACCGGGGCGCCGGTAATGATCATCCCGTCATAGCGCTTGTCCTTGATGTCGGCAAAGGTCCGGTAGTAGTTCTCCAGGTATTCGTTGGAAGTATTTTTGGACTTATGGCTGGCCATGTAGAGGAATTCCACTTCCAGTTGCAGGGGCGTGTTGGCTAGGTGGCGGAGCAATTGCACTTCCGTATTGGCCTTCTTAGGCATCAGGTTCACCACCAGAATCTTTAAAGGCCGGATGTTCTGGGTCCGGGCTCTTTGCGAATCCATGACAAAAATATTCTCCTGCCTTAATACGTCAATGGCGGCTAACTGTTTGTCTAAAGTAATTGGCATAGTGCACTCTCCTGTCTAAAGTCTTTTGTTTAATTTACCATTCTTTCTGAAAAAATGCTAACAAAAGAATTAGACTTTTAAACTTTTACAAAACAAAAAAGCCCGCCAAAGCGGACTTTCGATTAGCAGACATCTTGTCAAATTTACTGTTTTAAAATTATCCTTCGATGTTGAAGACAACGGACTTGACCCGGGTCATGGCTTGAATGGAGTACTTTACCCCCTGTACGCCTGCCCCTGAGCTCTTTACGCCCAGGAATGGGAAGTTGTCCGGACCTCTTTGGGTCTTGTTGTTGATGTGAACCGTGCCCACTTCCAATTTACCTGCAATGGCAAAGGCTTTTTCGAAGTTCCGTGAGAAGACGGAGCTTTGCAGGCCGTATTCTGATTCATTGGCAATCTTGACAGCTTCGTCAGCTGACTTGACGCGGATGAATGGCAAGACTGGCCCAAATGGTTCTTCCCAGGCCAGGCGCATGTCAGTCGTCACTTGGTCCATGACCATTGGGTAGATCAGGTTACCTTCGCGCTTGAAGTCAAACAAAGGCTTAGCGCCCTTTTCTGCGGCTTCTTCAATCAAGCCTTGCACGTAGTCGGCAGACTTAGTGTCGATCAAAGGAGTGATGTCGGCATCCTCTTCTGGCATCCCGACCGTCAAATCCTTGACCAAAGCGGTCACCTTTGCGATCAATTCGTCAGCCACGCTGTCCATGACCAGAACCCGCTTAACGGCGGTACAACGCTGGCCGGAGTAGCCAAAGGCACCGGCAACGATGTTCTTGGCCGTCAGGTCCAAGTCAGCGTCTTCCAAGACGATGGCCGCGTCCTTGCCGCCAAGTTCCAGCATGATTGGCCGCATCCCGGCCAGTTTGCCGATGTTCTTGCCGACAGCACTGGAACCAGTGAAGTTGATGAAGTTGACTGCTGGGTGTTCAACGATGTAGTCGCCGATTACCCGGCCCCGGCCAGTAATAGTGTTGAAGACGCCGGCTGGCAGGCCAGCTTCGGCGAAGGCCTTAGCCAAGAGCAGACCGGAGATTGACCCTTGTGTCGGCGGCTTGAAGGCCACCACGTTCCCGCCCATCAAGGCTGGAGCGATCTTTGAGCCGGCCAGGTTGACCGGGTAGTTGAAGGGAGAAATTGCCAAAACCAGGCCGACTGGTTCCCGGCGGACAACAGCCAGCTTGTTCTTGCTTGCCGCGTCAAAGTTGCCGCCTTCCATGACTTCCCCGTCCAAAGTTACGCCGACCTTGGCCGTGTATTCAACGATTTCAGCCGTCCGGGTCACTTCGCCGATAGAGGACTTGAGGCCCTTGGCAATTTCCTTGGACAAGGTAGAACCGATCTTTTCAGCATCCCGGTAGAGGATGTCCGCCGCCTTTTGCAAGTATGCGGCCCGTTCAACGTATGAGAGGGCCCGCCAGGCTGGAAGAGCCTTTTTGGCGCTGTCCATTACGTAGTCCACGTCTTCGTGGGACATGGCCGGTACAGTGCCCAGGGACTTGCCAGTTGCTGGTTCGAAAATTTCAATCGCGTCAGCGGAGTCCCGCCATTCGCCATTGACATAGTTTAAATAGTGTTCTGTCAAGAGAGCAACTCCTTTCATGGATGTAATCACATTTACATTTTAATGCTTTTCTAACCATTTTCAAGCCTTTTTGCAAAAAAGTACCTACCAATTTTCTAATTAGAGCAGACCATGTTGTTTCAGGTACTGGCGGGCCACCTTGCTGGCGCTTTCGTGCTTGACGGTCACCTTGTAGTTCATTTCCTGCATTTCAGCTTCATTGATCTTGCCAGCAAGCTTGTTCAGGCTTTTGACGACGCCGGGATGCTTTTTGGCAAAAGTAGTCTTCAGCAGCGGCGCCCCTTGGTATGGCGGGAAGAAGCGCTTGTCATCCTTTAAGGCGACCAAGTCATACTGCTTGATCTGGGGATCGGTCGTATAGCCGTCAACGACATCGACTTTGCCGCTGGCAATGGCCTTATAGCGCAGGGCAGGCTCCATAGTTTTAACCTTGAAGTTCAAGCCGTATTCCTTCTTTAAGCCCAGGTAGCCGTCCTGCTGGTTGGCAAAGTCCGGGTCAAAAGCAGCGGTTAAGCTAGCATCCACTTTCGCCAAGTCGCTTAAGCTCTTAATATTATTTTTTTGGGCAAAAGCCTTCGTGACTGCTAAATCGTAGCCGTTCTGGTATTTCATTGGCGGCAGATAAGTCAGCTGGTCTTCCTCAGCCATGAGCTTTTTAGCCAGCTGGTAAGTTTTTGCCGGATCATGCGGAGTAGC
>SFHY01000122.1 GCA_004556255.1 Lactobacillus delbrueckii | reverse complement strand
CTTGTGAATCCGGTGGTGCAGGTTAATCGTATCCTCTGCTTCATGGTAGTTGCCCGTAAACAGGGTGTCGGTTGATTCAGAAATGCTTTCCTTGCATAGCTGGCCAATTTCTTCCATTGCTTCATGCAAGTGATCCAGTTCCTTGTCAAATCTTGTTCTCATTTTTGGCCTCCTCTAGCCTTAACCGAACCGGCCGGTGATGTATTTTTCAGTTCTTTCATCCTTCGGCATGGAGAAGAGCTGGTCAGTTTCACCGAATTCAACCAGGTCACCCAAGAGGAAGAAGCCAGTCTTGTCAGAGATCCGCACGGCTTGCTGCATGTTGTGCGTAACGATGACGATCGTATAATTCCTCTTCAGTTCCAAAGCTAATTCTTCAATTTTAGAGGTTGAAATCGGGTCCAGGGCACTGGTCGGTTCGTCCATCAACAATACTTCCGGCTTGACAGCCAGGGCCCGGGCGATGCAGAGCCTTTGCTGCTGACCGCCGGACAGGCCCAGGGCTGATTTCTTCAGCCGGTCCTTCAAGTCGTCCCAAATAGCTGCTTGCTTGAGGGAAGTTTCCACGATTTCGTCCAGTTCCTTCTTGTCAGTAATCCCGTGAATCCGCGGGCCGTAGGCAACATTGTCGTAAACGCTCATCGGGAACGGGTTTGGTCTTTGAAAGACCATGCCGACTCTTTGCCGCAGGACGGTCACATCCAGGTCACCGTTATAGATGTCAGTGCCGTCCAGCTTGATCGAGCCATCAATCCGGCAGCCTTCAACCAGGTCGTTCATTCTGTTAAGTGACCGCAAAAGGGTTGATTTACCGCAGCCTGACGGGCCGATGAAGGCAGTGATTTCGTTCTTTTGGATGTGCATATTGATGTCATGCAAGGCATGAAAATCACTGTAGTACAGGTTCAGCTTTTCAATTGTAATTTTGTCTTCCATCATTAATTTCCTCCGTTATTGCGCTTGCGCATTCTGTCAGAGATACGGCGCGTAATCAAAGTGAAGAGCAGGGCCAAAACGACCAGGACTGCTGAAGTAAAGTTGGCGATCTGAGTGGCTGACGGGTTCAAGGCCCCTTCAGTTCTCATGACCCAGATGTGCAGGGACAGGGTTTCACCGCTTCGGAACGGGTTCAGCGGTGAAGTTGGCGAGGTAACCTTCCAGAAGTTCTGCCAGTTGATGTAAGTTGACTGGCCGGAAGTATACAAAAGCGCAGCGGCTTCACCGAAGCCGCGCCCGGCAGCCATGATTACCCCGGTCAAGATCTGCGGCATGGCCGCCGGAATCAAGACCTTGCGGATGGTTTCTGACTTGGTCGCGCCCAGGCCCAGGGAACCTTCCTTGTATTCCACCGGCAAGGCCCGGATGGCGTTGTTGGTTTCAGTAGTGATCAGAGGAATAGAAAGAATTGAAATCGTCAAGGCACCGGCCAGGATATTCCAGGACATCCCGGTCCACATGATGAAGGCCAAGTAGCCAAACAAGCCGATAACGATAGATGGCAGGGAAGACAAGGATTCGATACTGATTTCAAAGATTGTCAGGAACTTGCCTTCCTTGGCGTATTCAGCCAGGTAAACCCCGGCCCCGATGCCGATTGGCACTGAGACCAGCAGTGAGAGGAAAACTAAGTAAATAGTGTTGAAAAACTGGTTGAAAATCCCGTTGCCGGCTGCTCCCAAGAAGTCCCACTGAAAGCCTTTCAAGCCGTCAAAGATGATGGTCAGCGTTAAGTAGAGCAGGAAGGCCAGCATAATCCAGCCGATGGCGTAGAAGATTCCCGTCATCAGCCGGTCTTTTCTTTTAGCACGGCTCATATTTATTTTTCCTTCTTTCCATTGCCAAGCTTGTGAATCAAGACGATCAAAACGATTGAGATGATGAAGAGCAAGAGGGCCATTGACCACAAAGCCAGGTTGTATTCCCCGCCCTGGGCCGTGTTACCCATGTCAGCGGCAATTGCACTGGTCAGGTTGCTGGTTGGTGACAAGAGACTGGTCGCGAAGGACCGGGTCTTACCGATAACCATGGCTACGGCTAAAGCTTCACCGATGGCCCGGGCCAGCCCCAAGACCACCCCGGTCAAGATACCGCCGGAAGCGGCTGGCAAAACAACCTTGCCGATAACTTGCCAGCGGGTCGCCCCTAAACCGTAAGCCCCTTCTCTGTAGTTATTCGGGACTGACTTGATGGCGTCGGCGGCGACAGTAGTGATCGTTGGGAAAATCATGATGGCCAGAACGATTGAGGCGGCCAGGACTGAGAAACCGCCCATCTTTGGGTGGAAGGCGTTTCTGATTATAGGAACCAGCTTGGTCAAGCCAAACCAGCCGTAAACAACGGATGGGATGCTGACGTAGATTTCAGTTGCCGGCCGGAAGAACTTTTCACCGATTTTTGGTGAAATTTCCGTCATGAAAACGGCTGAGCCGATCGCGAACGGCAGGCAGATGAGCAAACCCAGCAAGCAGGTTTCCAGGGAACCAACGATGTAAATGGCAGCCCCGACTTTTCCCCCGAACATGCCGGTCTTATCAAGCGGTGCCCAGTCACTGGTAAACAGGAACTCCCAAACGCTGTGGTGCGCCTTAAGGAAGGTCTGGCTGCCTTGATAGAGCAGGAAAGCTCCCATCAAAAGGGTCAAAGCAACGATCAAGAGGCCACAGGCGATGTAGACCGCGCGCCAGCGCTTGTCTTTGGCAATTGCTTTTTGAACTACTTTGTCCATAATGCCTTATTTCTCCTTCTTACTTAGTATGGGTGGCTTTAGCGGCAGCCGTCAGCTTGGAGGCTACGCCGTAGCCCATGGCTTCGATCTTCTTGCCATATTCCTCGCTGAGCATCTGCTGCAAGAATGCCTTGGCCGCACCCTTTGGCTGGCCTTTAGTGTACATGTGCTCGTAGCTCCAAACCGTATACTTGCCATTGTAGACATTCTTCAGGCTTGGCTTAACACCGTTGATTGACACGATGCCGACTTGCGGGTCACCAGTCAAGTAGGACAGGGAAACGTAGCCGATTGAGCCGGAAACACTTTGGATCATTTGAATCAAAGTACCTGAGTCGTCAGTTTCCAGAGACTGGTTTGACTGGCTAGCGTGCTTCTTCAAAGCGTATTGCTCAAAAGTTGCCCGGGTACCTGATGAAGATGGTCTGGAAACCAGGACGATCTGGCAGTCAATGCCGCCAACCTGCTTCCAGTTGGTCACCTTGCCGGTGAAAACTTTGACCAACTGTTCAGTGGTCAGGTTCTTGACCCCGGCATCCTTGTTGATGATCGGGGCGATGGCGGTAATGGCCACTTGGTGGTCAACCAGCTTGCTGGCTGACTTCTTGTCCAGCTTTTCTTCCGCGAGCAAGTCTGAGTCCCCGATGTCGATGGTGCCGTCAGAAACCTGCTGCAGGCCTTGGCCTGACCCACCCCCGTTAGTGTTGATGACGCTGTCCGGGTTCTTGTCCATGAAAGTCTTGGCCGCACTCTGCGCTAAAGGCAGAAGAGCAGATGACCCGGCGATGTTAACTGTTCCGGAAACTCCCTTGGTATCGGCTTCGGAGCTGCCGATGACACAGCCGGTGACGATTGCCAGCAAAACAAGCGCAACGATGGCGACTTTAGTTTTTTTGCGTGACATGTTAATTCCTCCTTGAATTCTTACTGATTCAATCTTAATGGAGGCAAGTTAAATGCATTCAGTGATGATTGTTAAATCAATGTAAAATGCTTAATATTATTTAAACCAAGCCGCTTTCTTAGCAGAATTACAAAGTTTTCGCAAGGCTCCCCTTTAGCGCTTACATCCTTATTCTGGCCGTCTTTACACGAATTTAACTTTACAAAAACAGGCCGATTTAACATCCGCCTTGGACAAAAATATATGCTAAAATTTATATGTAAGCAGTTTTATTAATTAAAGATATTATTCCGAGGAAGGACACATGCTAGCCTGGTTTACAGCCTTTTATGCCCGCAACCACACTTTTCTCCTGCAGGCATTTTTAATCGCTTTGATTACCGATCAGTTATTTTTTAAAGAGGAAAGCATCCCCAAGCGGATTGGCAAAAGCCTGGGAGCCTTCCTGCTCTCTTTAAACACATCCATGATCATGACCGTCTTCCTTTACCAGAAGCTAAGCCCCCTGCTCAGCCTTAATGTCTTAAGCGACTTTTTTCTGGCAACTGGATTGATCCTCTTTACCCTGATCCCAGTTATTTTTCTTTATCAGCGCCTAATTAACAAGAAGCCATCCGTAGCCGTCTTCACTTACTGTCAATTTGTCATCGCCGCTGAAATTTCGGTTCAGTATAAAAACTTGTGTAAACGGCTGTGAGATTTAGGATGCCTT
>SFHY01000121.1 GCA_004556255.1 Lactobacillus delbrueckii | reverse complement strand
TGTTAAGCTGCAAAACTTGCTTTAAAATAGAAAAACTATGCGTGAATTGAAAAAAATCAGCGAACTAGCGGAAAAACTATTGTTAATTGCTTTATTTTCTTTCTTTGTTCCCGTATACTAGCATTAGAATTATGTAAAGTTGGAGGCAGACTATGCTTGGAGAAATCCGGACCGGTAAAATCACTGACAGCAACGCTGAAGCCTATTTCGTGCAGATTGACGGCTTAACGTTCAAATTGAAGAAAGAAGAAATCACCCAGGAAGAGACGCCGGAAATTGGCGGACAAATCACGGGATTTATTTATGATAATCAAAAACATGAACGGGAAATGACCCAGTTCTTGCCTTTTGCCCAGGCTGACCAATACGGCTGGGCCACGGTTACCAGGGTCCAGCGGGGGCTGGGGGTCTTTTTGGACATTGGCTTGCCTGATAAGGATATAGTTATGTCCCTGGACGACCTGCCACTTGACCCGGCCCGCTGGCCGCAAAAAGATGACCGCCTTTTGGTGCGGCTGGAAACTGATGACAAGGACCGGATCTGGGCCAAGGCCGCTGACGAAAACGTCTTTGACCAAATCGCTGTCCGCTTCCCAAACAACCTGGTCAACAAGAACCTGCTGGCCCGGGTATACTCCAGCAAGTCCCTGGGTTGCTTTGTTTTGACCAATGACTACTATTTGGGCTTCATCCATGAATCTCAAATGCAGCAGCCCCTGCGGCTGGGTGAGGAAGTCAAGGCCCGGGTAATCGGGGTCAGCCAGTATGGCCGCTTGAACATGAGCGTTTTGCCCCGGGCTTTTGAAGAAATTGACGATGACGCGGCTATGATCATGATGTCTTTGCGCCGCAAGGGCGATAAGACCTTGCCATTTAGCGACAAGAGCGAGGCCCAGGCCATCAAGGACTATTTCGGCATCTCCAAGTCTGCCTTTAAGCGGGCCTTAGGCAACTTGATCAAGCGGGGCCTGGTCAGCCAGGACAAGGAAGCTGGCACGATCAAGCTGATTAAGGATGAGGCGGATGAATAAGCTCGCTGAGCAGATAAACGATTATCTGCGCTACAGTCAGATTGAGCGGGGGCTCAGCCCGAATACCATCGCGGCCTACCAGCAGGATTTGCTGGAGTTTCTGGCCTTTGTCAAAAAAGAGCAGATGCCTGCCTGGCCGCTGGAAGCCGTGGAAATTGATGCTTTTTTAGCTAAAGAGCGGGACTTGGGCAAGGCCAACAGCTCCATCAGCCGGCTGGTGTCGACCCTGCGCCGCTTTTACCAGTGGCTGGTCCGCCAGCAGCTGATCGCCCTGGACCCCATGAGCCAGATTGATGCTCCCAAGCGGGAGAAGCGGATGCCTCTGGCTTTGACTGAGGCTGAAGTGGGCAAGCTCTTAGAGCAGCCCGATCTGACTACGGATCTGGGAATCCGCGACCGGGCCCTCTTGGAACTGCTTTACGCGACGGGGATGCGGGTCAGCGAAGCGGTCAACTTGCAATTAGCCGATGTCCATGCTGACCTGCAGCTGATCAAGGTCCTGGGCAAGGGGAGCAAGGAACGGCTGATTCCGGTGAGCGCCCTGGCCTTAGATTGGATTAAGCGCTACCTGCCTGTTAGAGACCGGCAGCTGTTAAAGCGGGGCAAGAGCAGCGACTACCTGTTCTTAAACAGCCGGGGCGGGCAATTGACCCGGCAGGCTGTCTGGCAAAAGATCAAGAAGTACTGCCAGCAGGCCGGCATTGCCAAGGATGTGACTCCCCACACCCTCCGTCACAGCTTCGCGACCCATTTGCTGGAGCATGGGGCGGATTTGCGGGTGGTGCAGGAAATCCTGGGCCATACTGACATTTCCACGACCCAAATCTATACTAATCTGACCCAGAAGCATATCCTGGACGTCTACCAAAAGACCCATCCCCGCATTTAGAGGTGATCATATGCTAGTACCATACAAGAAAGATTATGAAAAAGTCGCCATGGGCCTCTTGTCCTATCTGCCGGATTTCAAGAACCTGCAGAATTTGCAGGAAGAAATGCAGCTGTACGCTGAAGACCCGGCCCACCAGCTCTACCTTTACCGCGGCGAGGACCAAAACATCGTCGGCCTGGCAGGCTGCGAGACCGGGGCCGGCTGCCTGGTCCTGCGCTATTTGTCTTTAGCACCGGGTTTCCGGGATGATGAGCATTTTTCGGAAATCATGCGGGAACTGGCCCAGGAAGCTGGCAAGCAGAAAGTAATGACTGTTCCGGAATATACCTATTTGATGAAGTACTTGAACAATGATGAATGAAGGCATGACCATTGAGCTGCCGAATTTTGAAGGCCCCCTGGACCTTTTGCTCCACTTGATTCGGTCGCAGGAATTAGACATCTATGATATCCCGATTGCCCGGATTACCCAGCAATATCTGGACTACCTCCAGCAGATGCAGCGGCTGAACCTGCAACTAGCCGGGGAATATTTCGTGATGGCGGCAACTTTGCTGCGGATTAAGTCCCAGTATCTGCTGCCGAAGAACGACTTTGTCGAGACAGAAGAAGAATTTGCCGACCCCCGGGAAGAACTGGTTGAGCAATTGGTGCAGTATTCCGTCTTTAAAAAGATCTCAGCCTACTTCAAGGTCAGAAATGATGAAGTGCCGGTCTTGGCCGCCAAGGAACCCAGCGTGGCTGAAGGGGCTAAGG
Organism: Lactobacillus delbrueckii; assembly: GCA_004556255.1. GTDB lineage: Bacteria > Bacillota > Bacilli > Lactobacillales > Lactobacillaceae > Lactobacillus > Lactobacillus delbrueckii_B. The sequence continues at coordinate 1,670 of SFHY01000121.1, read as the reverse complement.
TCCAGCCTTTGCCTTTAGGGCAGATTAGCCAGCAGGACCTAACAGCCAGCTTTATTTTGGCCATGCGCCGCTTTAAGAAAAGAAACGACCATGCCCAGGTAACTTTAACCGGCCGGCCGATCCAGGAAATGATCGCCTGGCTGAAGGAAGTTCTAGAGGAAAAAGGCCGGGCCAGCTTTTTTGCCTTGACTGACCAGGTGGAAAGCCTGGCGGACTTGGTTGGCCTCTTTTTGGCAATTTTGGAACTGGCCAAGGACCAGTACTTGAAAGTTAGGCAAAAGCGCCGCTTTGGCGACTTGGAAATAGAAAGAAGCAAGCATGACGAGTAAAATAGCCCAGCTGCAAGCCCTCCTTTATGTGGCCGGCGACGGCGGGATCAAGAAAGAGCAGCTGCGGGACCTGCTGCAGCTGGCGGACCCGGAAATTGCGAGTCTGGCCAAAAGGCTGCAGGAAAAACTGGCCAGTGATCCGGATTGCGGCCTGCAGCTTTTGGAAATTAACGACGAATATAAATTAACGACCAGCGGGGAAGTCAGCGACCTGGTAGAAGCCTATTTCAACAAGGACCTGACCAAGAATATCAGCCAGTCAGCCTTGGAAATTCTGGCGATCGTGGCCTACCGGCAGCCGATTACCAGAATTGAGATCGATGAAATCCGGGGGGTCAACTCTTCTGGTGCCCTGCAGACCCTGGTTTGGCGGGGCTTGGTCAAGGCCCAGGGGGTTAAGGACGCCCCGGGCCACCCCAAGCTGTACGTGACGACCGATTATTTCCTCCAGTACTTTGGCTACAAGTCCCTGGCGGATCTGCCGGTAATTGAGAATTTTGAAGACAGCAGCTTTGATGCCGACGGCCAGGTAGACCTGTTTGCCGAAAACGGCACGGCTGATGAAGCATTGCAGAAGATGGAGGATTTATAATGGCGGAAGAACGTTTGCAAAAAGTGATCGCCCAGGCGGGGATCGCTTCCAGAAGAGAAGCGGAAAAAATGATCCTGGCCGGCCGGGTCAGAGTCGATGGGCAAGTGGTAACCAAGCTGGGGACCAAGGTCAGCTCAATTGAGCAAGTTGTTGTTGACAACCAGCCGATTGAAAGAGAAAGCCACCATACTTATCTTTTTTACAAGCCCCAGGGCGTGATCTCCGCGGTTAAGGATAACAAGGGCCGCAAGACGGTGGCCGACTACTTTACTGATTTGCCATACCGCCTTTACCCGGTTGGCCGCTTGGACTACGACACTTCCGGCCTGCTCTTGATGACCAATGATGGGGAACTGGCCAACCTGCTCATGCACCCGAGAAACGAAGTAGACAAGGTCTACGTGGCTAAGATCAAGGGCATTTTGCAGCCAGATGAAATCAAGGCCTTGAAGAAGGGGGTCCAGATCGGCCGCTACAAGACCAAGCCGGCCCAAGTCAAGGTTTTGAAGACTAATCCCCGGGCTCAGACCCAGATCGTCCAGCTGACCATCCATGAAGGCCACTACCACCAGGTCAAGGAAATGTTTAAAGCTGTCAATCACCTGGTTGACAAATTGTCCAGAGAACGCTACTCCTTCCTGGACCTGCAAGGCCTTACATCCGGACAGTACCGGGAATTAAACCACAAAGAAGTTGACAGACTCAAGCAAGTGGATTAGAATGTAAACGTAATCAAAAATAATACAAGT